>DDOU01000148.1:13662-14523 GCA_002341825.1 Candidatus Igneacidithiobacillus taiwanensis
TGCGCCACTGCGCCAGGAGATCGAGAGGATCAAAGCTAGAGAGGGGCAGAGGCGTTGCCGCAACGATCTTTCCCGCCCCCAGCACCCCCTGCCAAAAACGGCTGCGCGGCAGGTCGATAAAGCTGCTCTGACGCAGGCTATGCAACGGTTCCGAACGCAGCTCGATCTGCCAGCGCTGCCCGGTCACCGGTACCTCCGGCATGGGGCCATGCACTTCGATCAGCGGCGGCGGCCGCAGCCTCTGCCCCGCCGCTTGCAAGCGCTCCGGCGCCAGATGCAGGCGCCATTGGCCGCGCGCTTCTTGCGGTATGCCCTCGACGCGGCCCGTGACGGTATAGCTCTGCCCTGCCGGCAATACTCGCTGCAGCAGCGCGTTCGCTTCGAGATCGGCAACGAGAAAGGCGAGAGCAGCAGTGGCCGGCAGCAGGGCCAGGCGCCAACGCCAAGCGAGAACGAGGAAAAAGACGAGAAGACCGAAGGCCGGCCACCATGGCGGCAGACGGGAAAAGAATTGGAAAATCAGGATGCCCGCTTCCAGAGCCAGCGCCATGGCCAAGAAACTAGGCCAGGATTTGGCCCCTCGAGCGAGACTCGCTAGACTAGGGAACCTCCGTCCCGCTAGGATTCCGCTTGCGTCTACCCGCACTCTTTCGCCTCCCCCGTCGCGAGGAAATCCTGAAAAAACGCCCCCTGGGCCGCTTTACCCATTACCTGACGCACAGCGCCTACTGGCAACTGAAGCGTACGAATTTGGCGCGGGCCGGTGCCCTTGGCACCTTTATCGGCACCCTGCCCTACTTTGGGCACGAAATTACCATCCTGATTCTTTGCTTAGTTTTGCATCGCTGGCGGCGCATCGAT
>DDOU01000122.1:0-9769 GCA_002341825.1 Candidatus Igneacidithiobacillus taiwanensis
GCCACCCAATATCGTCATCGAGCGCGTCGATCGCTGGGGCGATCGTCACATGGAATTACGGCAGCTAGACAATAGCCCGCTCGTCCGCGTCGATGCCGAGCGCACTTTGGCCATGCTACAACGACTATGGGGTTACGATGTGTATTTGCACCTAGCAGACGCCGATACGCCGCTACGATACCCATAGGCATAGATCTGATCCCCATGTACTAGCAAGCATTCACGGCGGCACGATCATAGAGGAGCAGGAAGTGGATAGTTACAACGCGCATCCGCGCCAGGGAGACAAACAAAATTCAGCCTTTTTTGAGGAATGGTTGCCGCGACTCCTCGAGGAGCGGGACCGCCTCGGTCTCACCGACAATATCGGGCGTATCGATGCGCTCATGATCACGCTGGAGCCTGGGCACTCGGCGGCCTACATCCGCGAGCTTTGTCTGATGACTCCCTATAACTACTTGGTCACTCTGGATACCGATCAGCATTCGACGCATATCCTGCGTATCGATATGAATGCGCCAGACATTCTCGTGCGTGAAGTAAAAAACCCTGATCTGCGAGGAATTTTCCGCAGTTTGAATGAGGTCTACCCCATCGGTTCCAAAAAACCGAATTCGCGCTACATGGGGGAGATTTTCCAGGTACAGAATCTGCACGAAGTACTGGAGATTCAGAAGGCGCGCGAGGTGCGTTTTTTCAATCAGGAGCAGATTCGTCAGATGGAATTGCCGGGCAACATGGCCATCGTCAAGCCCTCACCCTACACNNCACAACATCGTCGGCTATTGGGAACGGCCGGATGATCACATTCGCGTCTATTCCCTCGGCAACTCGCGGATCGATCCAGAGATGCAGGCAGCCTTCGAGGCGGCGCAGGATTTGCGAGAACAAGTCGGCATTGCCGATCTCTTATTGCCCATCGATCATCTCGCAACACGCGTTTATAGCCAAAATCGCGAGGTAGCCATCCTCGAGTATCTCAACCTGTCGAGCTATTACTACTGGGGTTCCTACGATATTCCCGACCAGAATTCGTCCACCAACGTTACCAAAAGCCTACATTATGAGGATGTTCTGCAAAGTCCGGCCAAGGTCTTTACTGCCGCCAATCATCCCTATTTTTGCAATCATCTCTTGCAGATTCCCTCACCAACCGAATCCTTTGTGCGCAATTTTGGTCCCCGTCTGCACCACATTGCGGTCGCGGTACGCGATGGACAAAGCGAAGGCAAAACCAATATCGATTATGTGGTTTCGCGCTTGGCCGAATGCGGCCAAAAATTCCTGTTGCAGGTGATCGGCTCAGAGCAGGAGGGATTGAAACAGATTTTTTCCCGCGCCTCGGAGCATACTTCGCTCATTATCGAGTACGTGCAGCGCTTTCACGGTTTTCAGGGATTTTTTACGAAGGACAATGTGGCCGACTTAACGGCAGCTGCAGGGGTCGAGGAAAGCCTGCGGAGTTTGGAACAGGAAGCAAGGCGTTAGTGCGGTGCGGGGGAATCCCCCGCACCATCGTGCTTACACCCAGCTGTCGTCGTCGCTGCCAAGGCCGAGGTCGCCGCTATCGTTACCCCAGGAGGTATCGGTCATACCGAAGTCGTTTTGATCGGTGCCAGACTGGGCGTCGTTGCCCTCATGCTTGCCAAAGAGGCTGCCGGCCAGGGCGTTTCCCGCCGCCATTCCGGCACCGATGCCAACGCCGGTGGCAATACCCGAGGCAAGCCCGGAACCTATGCCACCTGCGCCCGGCGTGGGACCGGCACCGTAAGGCCCGGGATAATTGGGATTTCCCTGCCCCGGGAAGCCACCGGGAAAGCCCTGCGGCTGCATCTGCCGGTAGGCCATGGCTTGCCGCCGACGACGCATAAACCAAGTAATACCCGCAATGAGGGCAATTAGCCCTAAAAACCAGCCAAGTGCGGAACCCAAGTGGGATTTCTGGGCAGCAACCGGCGCGCTCTGCTTGCTGTGCTTTTGCAATTGCTGCTCAAAACTAGCCAGCGCCTTGGGCTGCACAAAAGAAAGGCTGGGATCGAGTGTTTTTGCCTTGGCCAGGGCCGCCGCCGCCTCCTGCCACTTACCCTGTTTGGCGAGCAAACGCGCCTCGAGGTACTGCGCCTGCGCCGACTTGGGGTGCGCCGCCAAGACCTCCGACAGCTGCTGCTGCGCCTGGTCATAGTGGCCGCTTTGAATGGATTGGATCACCTGCGGGACCGAGGGCTCTGCCATGGCCAAAGGCGCCAGGAGGCTCAGACTGCAGGCGGTAATTCCGACCAGCAAGGTACGACGAATCATGCTACGCTCCTCAGTAATACCATCAAGTTTAGACTGAGGATAATATGCGTACGAAAGCGTCAAATTGCAAGGGACTACATCGTTTGTAACCATTCATTTTCGATTGACACCCTAAGCTCGATTACGCATTATACCGAACGGTCGGTCATATTCCGGAGCCTCCTCCTATGCCGTTTTCCTCGCCCCGCCGTCGTCTCATTGCGCTCAGCGTGCTCATTGCCCTGAGCCTTTCCGCTTGCAGCTTCGAACCCAAGCTGCGCGTGCCGAACGCGCCCAAGGACAACACTCCTTATACGGCCAAGGGGAACCCCGAGGGGACGACGGCGGCCGCGGGGCCAGCCGGCGTTGCGCAGTACTTCAATTACGGCAAGAGCCTCGATCAGGAGTGGTGGAAATTGTTTCACTCTCCAGTCCTCGACAACTTGGTGGAGACTGGATTGAAGAATAGCCCAACCGTAGCCCAGGCGCGGGCGCAATTGGAACAGGCGCAAGCGGTAGAGCGCGTGAATGCCAGCATCTTTTACCCGCAAGTGAATGGTAGCCTGCAAGCGAACCGTTCGAAGGCGTCGGCCGCGGCCTTTGGTAGAGGCACGGGCGGCTTTCGCTATTCTTTGGTCACCGGCAGCTTAAATGTCTCGTATTATCCGGACATTTTTGGTGTCAATCGTCTAGTCTATAAAAACAGTAAGGCCTTGGTGGACTATCAGCGTTGGGAACTAGAAGCCGCACGCCTGACCCTGTCGGGCAACATCGTCAACACTGCCATCGATATCGCGGCGACCCGGGCGCAGATCCAGGCCACGGAGGAAATCATCGCCCGCGAGAAAAAACTCCTACATCTTACGCAACTGCAATACCAAGCAGGCGCCATTGCCGATAACACGGTAGTCACCCAGGCCAGTGAACTTGCGTCGCAGGAAGCCAAGCTGCCACCCCTGCAACAGCAACTCACAGTCTACGAACACCAACTTGCGACCCTGCTCGGGGAGTTCCCGGGCGAGGCCGCGATTCCAACCCTGCAGATGGACCAAATCACCCTGCCGAAGGATATCCCCGTCAGTTTGTCTTCCACCTTGGTCAAGCAGCGTCCCGACATTCAGGCGGCTTTGGCACAAATGGAAGCTGCCAATGCCACCATCGGCGAGGCAAACGCGCAGTTTTATCCCACCGTACAATTGAGCGCCGCCATTGGCTCGACCGCCGCACATCCGGGGCTTTTCTTTGATCCAATCAGCAGTATTTGGAGCCTGGTCGGCAGTCTTTCGCAGCCAATTTTTCAGGGTGGCAAACTGCGCGCCCAAGTATCAGAAGCCAAGGCCGCTTACGAAGTCACTTATCAGAGCTATCGCAGCACCGTTCTCGGCGCCTTTAGCCAGGTTGCCAACGCCCTACGTGCACTGCAGCGTGACGCCGAGACCTTGCGCGCGCAGCAGACCGCCTATGAGGCCGCGCGCCGCTCCCTGCAGCTGAGTGAGGCCAGTTACCGTAGCGGTGCTAGCGACTATTTGACCTTGCTGACTAGCGAGATTCAGTACAACGCCGCAAAAATTGCCGTAGTCCAGGCGGAGTCGCAACGCTATCAGGATACAGCAGCCCTCCTCGTCGCCTTGGGCGGCGGTTGGTGGCATGACCCCGGCAAGGGGGCACCAAAGTTGCCCGAGGCCAAACCCGTGCAAACAGCAACGCATTGAATATATTCCCTTACTCCCCCGGCACTTTCTGCTCCGGAGATTTGAAATGAAGAAAGCCTACGCTATTGTCATCATTGCTCTGGTCATTCTGTTTGGCGGCATCTTCGGCTTCAAGGCCTTCGTCAACCACATGATCGCCAAGGCCATCGCCAATTCACCCAAGCCGGTGTTCTCGGTAAATGCCGCGCGGGTACGAGAGCAGCTCTGGCATCCGGAGCTAGAAGCCGTCGCTAGCCTTGCAGCGGTGCAGGGTACGGAAATCAGCCCGCAGATTGCGGGCAATGTTACCGCCATCCATTTCCATTCCGGATCGTACGTGCAGGCCGGGCAGCTGTTGGTACAAATCGACAATAGCAACCAGCTCGCGCAGTTACAGGTTGATCGCGCCAATCTGCACCTTGCCGAGGTTAATCTTCATCGCATCGAAACCCTGATCCGGGACAAAGCGGCAAGCCAAGCGCAGCTCGATCAGGCGCGGGCCACCTATGCCGTCGACCAAGCAGCAGTGCAAAATGACGAAGCCACCCTACGCAAGCTGGCCATCACCGCTCCTTTCAGCGGTTACATCGGCATTCGCAAGGTCAATGTCGGGCAGTATGTCACACCGGGCACAGCCCTTGCCGATTTGCAGTCGTGGAATCCGCTCTACGTCAACTTTACCCTGCCGCAGGCCGATCTACCCCTGCTACAGCTGGGCACGCCTATCCATTTCGTTTCCGACGCCACGGGCACGCAAGTCTTTCAGGGTAAGATTACCGCCTTGGGTTCTGCCATCAACCCGCAGACACGCCAAGTCGAAGTACAGGCCACCCTCGATAATCCGCACAACCTGTTGCGACCGGGAATGTTTGGGCAAGTGACCGTAGTGCGCAACGAAGAGCAGAAGGTGCTCACCGTGCCGGTTTCGGCCATCACTTACAATACGTACGGTAACTTCGTGTATGTAGTGGAGAACAAGACAGTGGATGGCAAAACCAGCCAAGTCGCTGTACAGCGGGTGGTCCACACCGGAGAGGAGCGTGATGGACAGGTAGCCATTCTGCGTGGTCTCAAGGCCGGTGAACTCGTGGTTACCGCCGGTCAGGTCAAACTCACCAACGACGCGCAAGTCAGCGTCGCCGCGCACTGAGGCCGCCCATGCGATTCACGGAAATCTTCGTCCGCCGACCTGTAATGGCCACGGCTTTGAACCTGGTGATTTTTCTGCTGGGGTTACATGCCTTCTTGATGATGACGGTGCGTCAATATCCGGCGCTGACCAATACGGTAGTGACCATTACCACTGCCTACCCAGGCGCCAGCCCTGCGACCGTGCAAGGTTTCGTCACCACGCGCCTGTCGAAGGTCATCGCCAGTGCGCCGGACATCGACTACCTGACTTCGAACAGCTCCGAAGGCGTGTCGACGATTACCGTGTACATGAAACTGGACACACCACCCAGTTCCGCCCTGGCCAACATTCAGGCCAAGGTGCAGCAGGTAACCGATCAGCTACCAACGGGTAGCCAGCTGCCGGTGATCAATGTTACCGTCGGTAGCACCACCGATCTGATGTACGTGGCCTTCTACAGCAACTCTCTGAATCAGCAGCAGATCACCGACTACTTGCTGCGTGTGGTGCAGCCGCAATTGGCCACGGTGCCTGGGGTGGGAGAGGCACAGATCCTGCCGCCTGGCGCAGGTAATGGTAATACCTATGCCATGCGCATCTGGCTCAATCCGCAGAAGCTGGCAGCCTTGAATATCACGGCGGCGCAGGTGGCCACGGCGTTGCAGAGCAACGACTTTATTTCGGCGGTTGGTCAAACCCGGGGCAAGACGGTACAGAACACCATCGTTGCCACCACCAACCTGCACAATGTTGCGGAATTCAAAAATCTAGTGGTCGCAAAGTCGGGCAATACGCTTATTCGCCTGAAAGATGTGGCGCAAGTTGAGCTCGGCGCGCAAAATTATTCTTCGTATGCCTTCTTTGACGGACGCCCAGCGGCCTTCATCGGCATCCAGGAGTCACCCTCGGCCAACTCTCTCGATGTGGCCAGCGGCGTCAAGGCAGCCCTAAAAAATATCGACCGTGCCCTTCCTCCCGGCTTGCACGAGGCCATCCCCTATGATGCCAGCGTCTTCATCAAAGCCTCTCTGGATGAGGTGCTGCTAACCATTGGCATCACCCTGGCCGTGGTACTGTTGGTCATCTTCCTGACTCTGGGCTCGTGGCGGGCGGCGGTCATCCCCGGCGTTGCCATCCCCTTGTCCATTGTTGGCGCTGGCTTGATCATGTGGGGCCTGGGGTACTCCATCAATCTGATCACTCTGCTCGCTTTCGTTCTCGCCATTGGTTTGGTGGTGGATGACGCCATCATCGTGGTCGAGAATGTGCATCGCCATATCGACGAGGGGCGCTCGCCCTTCGATGCCGCCATAATGACCGGACGGGAGCTGGGTTCAGCCATCGTCGTCATGTCGACGACCTTGATTGCGGTATTTGCGCCCATCGCCTTCATGGGTGGGCTGACGGGCAGTCTCTTTGGCGAGTTTGCCTTTACCCTGGTGGCGGCGGTCTTGATCTCCATGATCGTTGCCCTGACCCTGTCGCCCATGCTTGCCAGCAAAGTGTTGCGGCCAACCAAGAAGCACGGCTTCGAGCACTTTATCGATGCTCGTTTCAGTGCCCTGAGCCGGTTTTATGATCGCCTACTCCGTGGCAGTCTGAACTATGTCCCGGCCACCCTGCTCTTTGCGGCAGTAGTCTTTGCCAGCATTTATTTCCTGTTTACGACCTCCAAATCGGAGTTGGCGCCCCAGGAAGATCAGGGAATCATTTTCTCTGCCGGCACCGGTGGACCCACCATCACGCCCGATGCCTTGGTGGATTATGGCAAACAGATTCTGCATGTTTTCAACCAGTATCCCGAAAAGGCGGCGACCTTCATGGTGACCGGGATCTCGACGGGCAGCGGTGCTGCTACCAATAGTCTCTTTGCGGGACTGCGCCTGAAGCCCTGGAGCGAGCGTAGCACCACCGCCATGCAATTGCAGCCGAAGATCCAACAGGCTTTGCAGTCGGTAACGGGCCTGCAGGTGGCTTCCTTTTTGCCGCCACCCCTGCCGGGGTCTGCAGGCGGTCTGCCAGTGCAGTTCGTCATCCAAAGTCCGGGAAGTTTCAGAAAGCTCGACCAAGTGGCAGACCAGGTGATTGCCGCTGCCTACAAGAGTGGCTTGTTCTTTTACGTAACAAAAGATCTACGCATCGACAATCCAGAAGTGGTGCTCAAGATCAACCGCAACCTGGCCGGCAACTTGGGTATCAGCATGGCGAGTATCGCCCAGGATCTGCAGCCGCTCTTGGGGGGCAACTACGTCAACCGTTTCGATATGGAAGGACGCAGCTATAAGGTCATTCCGCAGGTGCCGGACCGTTTCCGCGCCGATCCAGGCATGCTCAAGCGCTACTACATCAGCACCGCCAGTGGTGCCTTGGTGCCCCTCTCCACCGTCGTCAGTATCGAGACGCGCACGGAACCACAATTCTTGCCGCAGTTCGATCAGCTCAATGCCGCCACCATCCAGGCGGTACCCAAGCCCGGCGTAAGCATGGGCGAGGCCTTGGGCTTTTTCCGGCAGGCGGCGGAGAAGGTTATGCCGAGTGATTACCAGCTCAACTACGCTAGTCAGTCGCGGCAGTATATGCAGGAGAAAAGCGGCCTGCTGGTCACCTTCCTTCTCGCTATCCTGCTGATTTATTTGCTGCTGGCGGCGCAGTTTGAAAGTTTCCGCGACCCGCTCATCGTTTTGATCACGGTGCCGATGTCGATCAGTGGTGCGTTGATCTTTATCAGCCTGGGGTTAGGCTCCATCAACATCTATACCGAGGTGGGCTTGATTACCCTCATCGGGCTCATTGCCAAGCAGGGTATCCTCATCGTTCAGTTTGCTAACACGATCCAGCTAGAGGAAGGCCTGGATAAGCGTGCGGCGGTCGAGAAGGCATCGAGTATTCGGCTACGGCCGATCTTGATGACTACCGCAGCTATGGTGCTTGGCGTATTGCCCTTGGTTTTTGCTACGGGCGCCGGCGCCGTGTCTCGCTACCAGATGGGCTTGGTCATTAGCACTGGTCTCGGCATTGGCGCCTTGTTCTCGCTCTTTGTGGTGCCCGCCATGTACATGGCGCTGGCAAAGGATATCCGCAACAAGCGCGAGCAACTCCTGGGCGGGGACACACCCGCCTAAGCCACGGATTTTTGCCGACTTCGATCAGCGCCGCCAATGCGGCGCTTTTTTGTGTCCGCTGGCTGGCTCCGCAAGCGCGCCGCCCCAAGCTTACCCCCAACACCCCCACATTCTTCTGCTATAGTAAATGCATCACCGGATTCTCTTATATCTTTACTGGTAAGACGTCCTGGGTATCCGGTGTGCGCCCCGAGCAGGTGTAGAAATTGTCTACACTTGAGGGGCAATGGCTGGCAGAGGAGAAGGATGCCGTGCAAACGCAATCCGCAGCATCGCCACAAAAACCCGTACTCTTGGTGATTTTTGATGGGTTTGGTCTCAACCCCAACCGCGCCTTCAATGGCTGGGCGCAGGCGCGCACTCCGCATCTAGACCACTACTTTGCGAGCTTTCCGCATACTGCCTTGCAGGCCTCGGGGCGGGCAGCAGGCTTGCCCGACGGGCAGTTTGGTAATTCCGAAGTCGGCCATCTTACCCTGGGCTCCGGTCGGGTGCTGCTCCAAGATTTGGTGCGTATCTCCGATAGTCTCGACGATGGCAGCTTTACCAAGATTCCCGCCTGGGCGGACTTTTTGCGCGACCAAAAACGGCTCCATCTCGTGGGCATGGTTTCCGACGGCGGCGTGCATTCCCAGATCGACCACCTGCTGCAGATTCTGCCCCTGGTGGTGGCGGCGGGCGTCGAACCCATCGTGCATATGATCACCGATGGTCGCGACACCGCACCCCAGTGCGCCGATCAATATGCGCAGGCAGTGCTGGATTGTCTGGCGAGCCTGGGGCGTGGGTGCATCGCAACCGTCTGCGGGCGCTACACGGCAATGGATCGAGCCGGTCATTGGGACCGCACCCAGCAGGCCTGGGAGGCTTTGATCAAGGGCCAGGGTGCCGTGGCAAATGACCCTGTGGCCGCCATTCATGCGGCATGGAAGCGCGGCGAGACCGACGAGTTCATCCAGCCCACGATTATTGGTGACCCGCGACAACACCGCATCGCGCCCCATGAGCCTGTCTTTTTCTTTAATTTTCGCTCCGACCGTATGCGGCAGCTGAGTGCCGCCGTAGGGATGCCGGAATTTCACCATTTTGATCGCGATGGCGAGGGCGCCCGCCCCGTGCTCTGCATGACTTCCTACAACGATGAATATCCTTTCCCTGTGCTCTTTCCACCGCAAGTCCCCAAACAGGTGCTGGCGGAACTCATCAGCGACGCTGGATTGCGGCAGTTCCATTGTGCCGAGACGGAGAAATATCCTCATGTGACCTATTTTTTCAATGGGGGGCGAGAGGAACCCTTTCCGGGAGAGGACCGTGAGATTATCCCCTCGCCACAGGTGGCAACCTATGATCTGCAGCCGGAAATGAGCGCGGCACAGGTAGCCGATCGGGTCATTGCCGCTCTCGAAAGCCGCAACTATGCCTTTGTGCTGGTGAATTTTGCCAATGGCGACATGGTCGGCCACACCGGCAAGATCCCCGCCATTCTGCGCGCAGTGGAGACCCTGGATCTGCAGTTTCATCGGGTCGTGCAGGCGGCAATAAAGGCG
>DDOU01000122.1:9816-28652 GCA_002341825.1 Candidatus Igneacidithiobacillus taiwanensis
TAAGTGGTGCGCCGCATACCCAGCACACCGTCTACCCGGTGCCCTTCCTGTACATTGGCGAGCCTGCCGTTTCCCTAGGCATCGGGCGCGGCATTGCCGATGTCGCGCCCACCGTGCTGCAACTACTGGGGCTACCCCAACCCCCGGAAATGACTGGCCATTCTCTCATCCTGCCACAGAAACTCTAGGGATTCTCACGGAGTATTACCATGACTGCCAATCAACGCCTCCAGGAAATTCAACAGGTTCTTGATCGCCTGAAAGAAGACTATCCCGCCGAGATCAACGCGTTTCTCGGTTTTATGGGTAAGGCCGAGGGTAATCCGGCCCTCAGCACCCTCGAGAAGGAACTGATCAATCTCGCCCTCTCCGTTGCTGCCCAATGCGAGTGGTGCATCGCCCTGCATTGCCGCGGCGCGTTGGCCGCCGGTGCCAGTCGCGATGCCATCATGAGCGCCGCTTTTCAAGCGGTGCTCATGCACGGCGGGCCGGCCCTCATGTACCTGGTTCCCCTGACCCAAACCTTGGATGAATTACTGGCGGAGGCTGCCCATGGATAGATCGCAAATGCAGGGTCTGTTGCGCGATATGCTGCGTGCTCGCGCCTTTGAGGAGGCAGCGGCGCAGGGCTATGCCGAAGGCAAGATTGCTGGATTCCTGCATCTGTATCCCGGCGAGGAGGCCGTTGCCGTTGGGGTGCTGCATGCGGCGGAACCCGGTGACTATGTCGTCAGCACCTACCGCGAGCATGTCCACGCCCTAGTACGCGGCATCCCCGCGCGCCAGATCATGGCGGAATTGTATGGCAAGAAGACCGGGATCAGTGGTGGCATGGGCGGTTCGATGCACCTCTTTGATCGGGAAAGACGATTTCTTGGGGGCTATGCCATTGTCGGCGAGACCTTCCCAATTGCCCTCGGAGCGGGCTATGCCGTGGCCTACCGGCGCTTGCCGGAAGCGGTGATTTGCTTCTTTGGCGACGGCGCCGTCAACCAAGGGACTTTTCACGAAAGCCTCAACATGGCCGCTCTCTGGAAACTGCCGATTCTGTTCGTCTGCGAGAATAACCACTACCAGATCGGCACGGAAATCCATCGCCATTCCGCCATTGTCGACGTCTACAAGCGGGCCTGCGCCTATGGCATCCCTGCCGAACAGGTGGATGGCATGGAAGTGCTGGCCGTGCATGCCGCGGCGCAACGCGCCTTGGAGCGGGTACGCAGCGGCGATGGCCCGCAGTTTCTGGAACTGACCACCTATCGCTTCCGTGGGCATTCCATGGCCGACCCCGGCAGCTATCGGCCAGAAGCAGAGGTAAAGGCCTACGAGGCCGCCGATCCCATCGCCGCTGCCCTCCATGAGTTCCAGCTACGCTACCCAGGTGCGGCAGACTTGGCCGCTGCCGGCAACGATTGCCTGCAACGCTTTACCGACCATTGTTGCCAAGAGGGTCATTTGGACGAAACGGCGCTCGCGCGCCTACAAGCCGAGGTACAAGCAGAAATCGAGGATGCCCGGCGCTTTGCCGAGGAGAGTCCGGAGCCGAGCATGGAAGAGGCGCGGGCCATCCTAGCGCGCAACCATCGGCTGGAAACCGTAGTGGAGGCCCAAGCATGAGCGAGATTCTCTATTGGCAAGCCTTGAATCAAGCCCTAGATGCGGAACTTGCCGCCGACGATGCCGTCTTTACCCTGGGCGAGGATGTCGGCCTCTATGGCGGCACCTATCGGGTCAGCGAAGGGCTAATGGCCAAATATGGCGAGTGGCGGGTACGCGACACGCCCATCTCTGAAAATAGCTTTACCGGGCTAGGGGTGGGTGCAGCCATGCTCGGGCTACGCCCGGTGGTCGAAATCATGACCATCAACTTTGCGCTCTTTGCCATGGATTCCCTGGTCAATATGGCAGCCAAGATCCCGTTCATGTCTGGCGGTCAATTTCCCATGCCGCTGACCATTCGTATGCCCGGCGGTGTTGCTCGGCAGCTAGGGGCACAGCATTCGCAGCGCCTGGAGTCGATGTTCATGAACGTGCCTGGGCTTCGCATTGCCGTGCCCAGTACACCGCAAGACGCCTACTGGCAGCTACGGCAGGCCATCCGCAGTGATGATCCGGTGATCGTTCTGGAGCACGAACTGCTCTACTTCAGCAAGGGCGAAGTGGACACCCATGCCAGCGCGCCGCCCCTCCATCAGGCGCTGATCCGCCGCCCGGGTCGGGACCTTACTTGCATCAGCTATTCGCGTATGGTCCCCCTCGCCCTGGAAGCTGCGCAAGCGCTGCATGCCGAAGGCGTCGAAATGGAGGTCATCGACCTGCGCAGCCTCTCGCCCATCGACTGGGCCACCTGTGTGGAATCGGTGCTGCGCACCCATCGCTGCCTAATTGTGGAAGAGGACTGTCGCTTTGCCGGTGTTGGCGCCGAGCTTGCTGCCGAGTTACAGGAGCGCTGCTTCTACCAGCTCGATGCACCGATACAGCGGGTGGCCGGGCTCGATCTACCAACCCCCTTCAACGCGAAACTCGAGGCGGCGAGCATTCCCCGGCAGGAGGACATCCTCAAGGCTGCTCGTGCCCTGCTCAACTTGCCGCAAGGAGAATCGTGATGAAGCAAGCCATCCTGATGCCAGTGCTTTCCGATACCATGCAAACGGGGCGGCTGACGCGCTGGAACAAGTCCGTGGGCGATCCCGTCCACAAGGGGGAGGCGATTGCCGAGGTGGAGACCGACAAGGCGATTCTCGACGTCGAGGCCTTTACCGACGGCTTCCTTGCAGGTCCCTTGGCACCGGTAGACGAAGACATCCCGGTGCGCCAACCCATCGCCTATCTGGTCGACAACCGCGAAGCAGCGCTGGCAGCGGATGATGGTACTGCAACAGCAGAGAAAGCATCGGAAGCCGCTCCGGCGAAAACAGCAGCCAACCAGGCGCCCGCAGATACGACGCCAAGGGCGACGCCGGTCTCGGCCTCGCAAGCCACAGTGCCAACAGGCAAAGAGGATGCTTCTGTGCCAGTCTCCTCGCCACCAGTGGGGACGCAGATACCGACATCCCCACCCTCGCCACCTGCAAAACGGGAAATGTCCACCACCTTCCCAACCTCAGGAAATCTGCCGCGATCTGCCGCCGGTGCCTCTCCCTATGCCCGTGCCCTTGCCCAGGATCTGGGCCTTACTATCGAAGAAATCCAGCCGGGTGCCGATGGGCATATCCATGCCAGCGAGGTTTTGGCGGCAGCCTTGGCACCCCGGCCCGTTGATCTTCGTTATGGTCCGCCGTATCAGATCAGCAAACCCAGCGCCCTGCGCGAGGCGGTTGCCCGCAATATGATCGCCGCAGCGGCAACGCCGAGTTTCCGCATCAGCACGCGGGTAGATTTGTCGCCGCTCCACGAGCAGGGGAAAAGACTCAGATTCAGCTTTACCCTGGCATTGACCCGCGCTTGTGCTCTGACAGTGGCGGAAGACCCCTGGTTCAACGGCGTCTGGACGCCAACGGGCTGGGTTTCGCGCAGTCGGGTAGATGTTGGAATTGCCGTCGATACCGGGGCTGGCCTGATCACCCCGGTGCTGCGCGATGCCGCCTCCCGGCCTCTGGCAGAGCTGGCGGAGTATTGGCGCATTCTCCTCGGTAAGGTCAAAACCGGTCGACTCGCGCCCGAGGACTACCAAGGGGCAAGCTTTTACGTGTCCAACCTAGGCATTTTTGCCGAAGTCGAGGAGTTCGATGCCATCGTACCCGTCGGCGCCTCGGCCATCCTCGCCGTTGCGGCACCGGCGAGCGACGGGCGCACGCAGTTGACCCTGACTTGCGACCACCGCGGAATTTTTGGCGCCGATGCCGCACGCTTTCTACAGCGGCTAAGCCAACGGCTGAAGGATCCCACATGGCTGCAGTGAGCTGGATTCTGACCCTCAACAGCGGTTCGTCGTCCCTCAAATTTGCCCTGTACCGCTGTACTGGGGAGACCGAGGTGCAAGAACTGCACGGTGCCGTAGAACGCATTGGGCAGACGGCTGGGCGCCTATGGATCGAGCGTGAGGGGCAGCGGGTGCGGGATCAGGTGCAGGGCTTTGCCTTGGCAAAGGACGCCCTGCGTGCGGTACTGGAGGCGCTGACGGCGCTCGACTTGGCGCATCCCGATGCCGTTGGCCATCGCATCGTTTCTGGCGGGCCGCAGCACCAGGAGCATTGCCGCATCGATGCCAAACTCGTGCAAGACCTGCGGCGCGCCCTCCCCTTTGCGCCCCTGCATCTACCGGCGGAGATTGCCGGCATCGAGGCCGTTCAGGACCTATGGCCGCAGCTGCCGCAGGTAGCCTGCTTCGATACCGCTTTCCATCGTACCCTGCCGGAAATGGCAGCCCGCCTGCCCCTGCTCCGCGAGTTTTGGCAGGAGGGGATACGCAAGTATGGCTTTCATGGGCTCTCCTACGAATACATCGTCAGTGCCCTGCCCGACCACGGCCAAGCCCCCACCATCATCGCCCACCTGGGCAATGGGGCGAGCCTGGCGGCGATTTGCGATGGCCGCTGCCAAGACACCACTATGGGCCTCACCCCCACCGGCGGGCTGGTGATGGGTACGCGCAGCGGCGACCTCGACCCGGGTGTGCTGCTCTATCTCTTGGCAGAAAAGGGCTACACCACCAAGCGTCTGGAGCACTTGCTCAACCATCAGTCGGGCCTACTCGGGGTGTCGGCCTGCAGTGGCGACATGGAAGAGCTGCTACGGGCACGCGAGCGCAATCCCCAGGCACAGGAGGCCATCGCTCTCTTTGCCTACAGTGCCCGCAAGCATATCGGCAGCCTCGTGGCGGTCTTGGGCGGATTGCGCCGCTTGGTCTTTACCGGCGGTATCGGCGAGCACGCCAGCGCCGTGCGCTGGGCAATCTGTCGCCCCCTCGAGAGCCTTGGTATCCGCCTCGATGCCGATGCCAATGCCGCGGCCAGCAGCACGGCCCGCCGTATTTCGACAGCAGACAGTCCGGTCGAGGTGCTGGTCATCCCCACCGACGAAGACCGCAGCATTGCCCGCCACACCCATCGTCTGCTCATAGAGGCCAGCACCTGATCCGATTGCCTTGGAGGAAGCACCCGTGCCCTATCCCCATTTTGATGCCCTTCTCGCGGCGGTCAGCTCTCTCCCGCCGTTGCCGATTGCGGTGGTCGATGCCACCGAAGAGCACGTGCTGCGTGGCGCCTGCGCTGCCCATGCCAGCGGTATCATCGAACCGATCCTGATTGGCTCCGAAAGCAAGATCCGCTCGCTTCTGAGCACCCTCTGTAGCGAGTATTCCGGCTGCGCAAGCATCGAGATCGTTGCCGCCGAGACGGAAGCAGACGCTGCCGAGAAGGGGGTAGCGATAGTCGCATCCGGGCGCGCTAAAGCACTCATGAAGGGGCATCTGCATACCGATACCTTCCTCCACCCCATCCTTGCCCGGTGCCGCACGGAACGGCGTCTTTCCCATGTCTTCGTTGCCGATATCGCCAGCTACCCCAAGCTGCTCCTCATCACCGACGCGGCCATCAATATCAGCCCGGATCTCCCAACCAAGGCCGCCATCCTGCAAAACGCCATCGATCTCGCAAACATACTCGAGGTCGAGCACCCGAAGGCGGCGGTGCTCTCGGCGGTGGAGGTCATCAACCCCGCCATTCCCTCCACCATCGACGCCGCCTGCCTGGCGAAAATGGCAGACCGCGGACAGATCCTTGGGGCAGAAGTGGATGGGCCACTCGCCTTCGACAATGCCATTTCTGCCGAGGCAGCGCGGATCAAGGGCATCCGCAGCACGGTGGCGGGGGATGCCGATATCCTTCTCGTTCCGGATCTCGTCTCCGGTAACATTCTGGCCAAGGACCTGGAGTACCTGGCCGGTGCCAGCCTGGCAGGCATCGTCCTTGGCGCGCGGGTACCGATCATTCTCAATTCCCGCGCTGATCCGGTGCGTGCGCGCTTGGTTTCGACCGCGTTGGCGGTACTGATGCAACGGGAGGCGGCATCGTGCGCCTGAACGCTCCTTGTCAGCCCATTGCCACCCTCACCCTCAACCCGGCAGTGGATATCTCTTACGAGGTAACCCACCTGGTTCCCGATCAAAAGACCCACGCGTTGGCAAGCCGCTACGACCCCGGCGGTAACGGCGTCAATGTTGCGCGTGCCCTCAAGGAGATCCTGGTTTGCGCGCATAGCTGCTGCATCGTTGCCGGGACCATCGGCGAGCTGCTGCAACACCTGCTCAAACACGAGCTCGACAACCCCCACTGCGTGTCGGTGGAGGGAGAAACCCGCATCAATACCACCATCGTCCAGCAGGAGCCGGCCGAACAGTTGGAAGTGACGGCCACCGGCCCGCGCGTCTCGAGCATCGCGCTCGCCAGTATCACGAAGACCTTTCTCGAGCTCTGCGACAGCGGTATTGGCGTGCTCACGGGTTCCGTGCCACCGGGAGTGGGCGACGATATTTACGCCATCCTCGCAGAGCGGATACAGGCAGCCGGAGGAAAGGCCGTGGTTGATGCCCATGGTCCCCTACTCGCCAAGGCCCTGCCCCAGCATCCCTTCCTCATCAAGCCCAACCGCTATGAGTTGTCTCTTCTCTGCGGCCGGGAATTGCCGACCCTCGAAGCGGTGGCACAGGAAGCCCGCAAGATCCAACAGACCGGGGTGCAGTATGTCTGCGTTTCTTTGGGTGGCGAGGGGGCACTGCTGGTCGGTCCCGAAGGGAGTCATCTCGCTAAGGCACCGCCGGTGCAGGTGCAATCCACCGTCGGTGCCGGGGATTCGATGGTGGCAGGACTGGTAGCGGCCTTCGCCCAGGGAAAACATCCCGCAGAAGCCCTGCGCTTGGGGGTGGCTTGCGGCAGCGCCACGGCTACCCAGCCGGGTACCAGCCTTTGCCGCTATGACGACGTGATCACACTGCTGCAGCAGATTGACGTGCAGGCACTGGATTATTGAGGCCAACGTAGCGCAAGGAGAGACTGGTATGACCGAGCAGCAGACGGATATTTTGATTGTGGGTGGTGGCCCGGCGGGGATGATGGCCGGTATCACTGCCGCTCAGTTCGCCCCGCACAAGAAGGTCTTGGTGGTACGACCCGAGGCTGATGCCGTGATCCCCTGCGGTATTCCGTACATCTTTGGCACCCTGGGCGGCACCGACGAGGACATGGCCGGTCGCGCTCCCCTCCTCGCCGCCGGGGGGCAATTGCAGATCGGGCGGGTAGAGAGCATTGACCGCGGGCAACGTACGGCCATCCTTGCCAGCGGCGACATCATTCATTGGGAGCGACTGGTTCTTGCCACCGGCTCCGAAAACTTCATCCCGCCCATTCCCGGCACCCAGCTTGCCGGGGTTTTCAGCATTCAGAAAGACTACGAGGCCCTCGACCAACTCTTTTCTACCTTGATTCCCGGCATCAAAACCCTGGCCATCATTGGCGGCGGCTTCATTGGGGTGGAATTTGCCGATGAAATTCGCAAACGCGGCATTGCGGTGCACATCATCGAGATGCTGCCCCATCTGCTGCAAGCCGCTTTTGATCTCGATGCCTGCACTGCCGTGGAAAAGCAACTCAGCGAGCACGGAGTACACATCCACACCCATTGCAAGGTGGAGGCCCTGCTGCCCGACGCCGCCGGCAACAAAGTGGCGCAGGTGCAGATTGCCGGCCAGCCACCCTTGGCCGTGGATGCAGTACTGATCGCCATCGGCACCCGCCCCAATGTTACCTTGGCCAAGGCCATGGGCCTTACCCTGAGCCGTTCCGGGGGCATTTGGGTCGACGCCTTTCAGCGCAGTCGCGAAGACCACGCCATCTTTGCCGTTGGCGATTGTGCCCACAAACAGGATTTTTTTACCCGCAAGGCGAGTCACGCCATGATTGCCTCGCAAGCAGCAGCGGAGGGTCGGATTGCCGGCATGAACCTCTACGGCCTGCGCGAACTCCGCCACAGCGCCGGGTCGGTGAGTGTCTATGCCAGCGAAATCGATGGTCTGGCCTTTGGCGTAGCCGGCCTGACCCAGCAGCAGGCAGAAAGCGAGGGCTTTCCCATTCTCGTCGGCGAGGCCCGCCTGCCCGATCATCATCCCGCCTCCATGCCCAATACTCAGGAGGTCTACTGCCGGGTGATTTTTGCTGCCGATTCTCTGCAACTGCTGGGTGCGCAGGTTTTGGGTGGGGCGACCACCGGCGAGTTGGTCAACACCATGGGCCTGGCCATCCAGATGCGGGCGACCGCCCCCGACATCGCCAGTATGCAGTTTGGCAGCCAGCCGCGCCTGACCCCTTCCCTGCACCCCCTGGTGGCCGCCACCGGCGACGCCCTGCGCCGCCACTACGCCCACCTGCACCCCTGTGTCGAATGAGCAAGGAGACCGCGATGAAGACCCTACTGCAAGCCCCCATCGGAATTTCGGCCGACGCCGAGCGCCGCTGGGAAGAAAACTATCGGCTGGTTACGCAAGATTCGGGACGCCTCTTTTTGATGGCCGGTGACCAGAAGGTCGAACATCTCAACGACGACTTCGTGGGCGGGACCGCAGCCGACGACGACGCCGATCCCGAACACCTGTTTCGCATTGCCAGCGCCGCGCCCATTGGCTGCTTTGCAGCGCAACTCGGCCTCATTGCCCGCTATGGTCGCGACTACCCGCAGATACCCTACCTGCTCAAACTCAACAGCAAGACGCACCTCGTCAAGACTGCCGAGCAAGACCCTCGCAGCCTGCAGTGGCAGAGCATGGCACAGGTGCGCGATTTTCTGCGCTACAGCCGTATCCGCGTTGTCGGGGTGGGCTACACCATTTATCCGGGGTCGATCTACGAGGCAGAGATGCTGCGCGAGGCCGCGCAATTGGTGCATGATGCTCACCAGTTGGGCCTACTGGCAGTGATTTGGGCCTACCCGCGCGGTAAGGCGGTAGGACCACGAGAGCAGGATCCGCATCTGATTGCCGGGGCGGCGGGGCTGGTCGCCTGCCTGGGCGCGGACTTTGCCAAAGTGAATCCGCCCCTGGACGCCGACGGTAAGATGGACGCCAAGCTGCTTGGCGAGGCGGTAGCTGCCGCCGGGCGCACCCGGGTCATCTGCGCCGGCGGGTCGGAAACGACCGCCCCGGAATTTCTCCAACGCCTGCAAGACCAGTTAGAACTCGGCGGTACCGCTGGCTGCGCCACGGGCCGCAACGTCCACCAGCGCTCCCTACCCGAGGCCGTGCGCTTTTGCACTGCCGTGCACGCCATCGTCGTCAAGGGCCAAACGGCAGAACAGGCCAGCCAGTTGCTCGAAGGTCCGACCCCGTGATCCAGCTCCCCAGCCATCACAGCAAGATCGTCTGCACCATAGGCCCCGCCTCGGATGCCCTACACACCCTCGAGGCGATGCTGCATGCCGGTATGAATGTGGCCCGCCTCAATCTCGCCCACGGCACCCCGGCAGAACACGAGGCACGCATTGCCCGTATCCGCAAGGCGGCCGAGAAAACCCAGCGGCGGGTTGCCATCCTGGCCGACCTACCGGGCCCCAAAATCCGCATCGGCACCTTGCCGGCACCGGTGCAGCTACGCGCCGGCAGCCAAGTTCGCCTTGCTCCGCAAGCGGCAGGCACCGCCGAGGAAATCCCTCTCGAGTTACCACCCCTCTCCCGACCGCTGCAACAGGGCGACCGCATCTTTCTGAATGATGGCTTCCTCGAGTTACGTGTCGAGGACGTGGACGAGGCCGGCCTACACTGTCGCGTCGTGGTCGGCGGCACTCTGCTCTCGCACAAAGGGGTGAATCTGCCCGAAATTTCCCTGCAAGGGGGTGCCGTAACCAGCGAGGATCGGAAACTATTGGCCTTTGCCCTGCAGGCCGGGGTCGATGGCCTGAGCGTTTCCTTCGTCGAGACGGCAGACGATCTCGCTGCCGTACGTCGGGAAGCGCAGACCNNTTTCTCATCGCCAAGATCGAACGCGCCCGCGCCTTGCGCCAGCTCGACAGCATTTTTCACGCGGCCGATGGCATCATGGTGGCGCGCGGCGACTTGGGGGTGGAAGTGCCCATCACCGAAATCGCGGCGCTGCAAAAACGCCTCATCCGCAAGGCACGCGCCCTGGGGAAGCCGGTCATCACCGCCACCCAGATGCTCGAATCGATGGTGCACAACAGTCGTCCCACCCGCGCCGAAGTTACCGATGTGGCCAATGCCATCCTCGATGGCACCGATGCGGTCATGCTCTCGGAGGAATCGGCCATGGGCGATTTCCCGGTGGAGGCCGTTCGCACCCTGGCGGAAATCGCCCGGGTGACCGAGGCCAGCCGCGAGGAACTCCACGCCCTCGAGCACGATTTTCCGGAGGCGCCAACGGTGGAATCGGTAATTGCCCGCAATGTCTGGCAAAGCACACTGCAATTGCAGCCGCAGTGGGTCGTCACCCCCACCGAAACCGGCGCCACTGCTGCACGCATCGCCCGCTACCGCCTGCACACCTGGATTCTTGCCTTTAGCCCGCATCTTGGCACTTGCCAGCGTCTCTGCCTGCACTACGGCGTGTTTCCGGTGCAGCTGCCCAGCCCCGCAGACTCCTGGGCCGCCGCTGTGCGGCGCTGGTTTGTCGAGCATGGCCTCAGTGCCGGGCGGATCATCCTCACCCAAGGGCCAAGCAAAGGGCACCCGGGCGGCACCAATCGCTTGGAAATCCTCTGCCTCGACCACCCCACCGAACTCTAAAAGGAGCCATCATGAACGCCTACATCCAAGACATCATCGCCCGCGAAATCCTCGATTCTCGCGGCAATCCTACCGTCGAAGCAGAGGTACTGCTCAGCAGCGGCCAGCGCGCTCGTGCCGCCGTGCCTTCCGGCGCCTCCACCGGCAGCAAGGAGGCCATAGAACTGCGCGACGGCGATCCCGCCCGCTTTGGCGGCAAAGGCGTGCGTAAGGTCATCGAGCACATCGAAGAGGTGCTAGCACCCGACCTGATCGATCTCGACGTGCGCGACCAAAAGGTGATCGACGACACCCTGATTGGCCTCGATGGCACCAACAACAAGGGCCGCCTGGGGGCCAATGCCCTGCTTGCCGTCTCCATGGCCTGCGCCCGTGCCGCCGCCGATGCCGTCGATCTGCCCCTGTTTGCCTATCTGGGCGGACCCGGCGCCACGCGCCTGCCGGTGCCCTGCTTCAATGTCCTCAACGGCGGGGTACATGCCCACTGGCAAGGTGCCGATTTTCAGGAATGCATGCTGGTGCCCTATGGGGCCGACAGTTTCCGCGAGGCTCTGCGCTGGGGGGCGGAGATCTATCATGCCCTGCAGGCCGAACTCCTTGCCAAGCACCTACCCGTTGGCATTGGCGATGAGGGTGGCTTTGCGCCTGCCGTTCTCTCCAATCATGAATCCTATGATCTTTTGCTGGCCGCCATCGGTCGCGCCGGCTTCACTCCCGGAAAGGACTGCGGCATCGCCATCGACGCTGCCGCCTCGGAATTTTTTCAGGACGGCAAATACCAACTGCGTACGGAAGATCGGGAACTCAGCAGTGCCGAGATGATCGAGTACTATGCCGACATCGTGCGCAATTATCCGGTAGTCCTGCTCGAAGACGGCTTGGCCGAAGACGACTGGGAGAACTGGAAGCTACTCAACCAGCGGCTCGGCGCCGAGATTGAACTCGTGGGCGATGACATCTTTTGCACCAATCCGCAGATCATCCAGCGCGGCATCGACGACAACATTGCCAATGCCGTACTGATCAAACTCAATCAGATCGGGACGGTGACCGAAACCCTTGCCGCCGCACGCCTGGCACAATTCCATCACTGGGGGGCCTTTGTTTCTCATCGCTCGGGAGAGACCACCGATGACTTCATCGCCGATCTCGCAGTCGCTCTCGATAGCGGACATATCAAGTCCGGTGCGCCGGCGCGGGGAGAGCGCGTCGCCAAGTACAACCAACTGCTCCGCATCGAGGAGCAGATTGGTACCGCCGCGAGCTTTGCCGGCAAGCAGGCCTTCATTCGCCCCGTGCGTTTTTGAGGCAGATGCGGATCGGGGCGACGGGCGATCGGGCCTACGAATAGGAGATGAATATGGGGCAAGCGGATTGCACCGGTCTCAGCCAAGAGGAAGCGAAGCGACGGCTGCAAGCAGTGGGGGCAAACGAAGTCCAGGAAGCCGCGCAAACCCCGTGGAAGACCTTTGCCCTCAAGTTCTGGGCCCCCGTGCCCTGGATGCTCGAGGCCACCTTTGTTCTCGAGGCGGCCCTGCAGAAATGGCCGGAAGCCGTCATCATCTTCCTCCTCTTACTCTTCAACGGCATCCTCGGCTTTACCCAGGAGCGCAAGGCACAAAATGCCCTGGCACTGCTGCGCGAACGCCTGCGCATCCAAGCCCGGGTTTGCCGCGACGGGACCTGGCGCAGCATTCCCGCAGCGGAACTCGTTCCGGGCGATCTCCTGCATGTGCGTATGGGCGATATTGTCCCGGCCGACATGCAAATTACCGAGGGCCAAGTGCAAGTCGACCAATCGGCCCTCACCGGCGAATCCTTGCCCGTGGATCTCGCCGCCGGCGCCACCTTGTACTCTGCGGCAATCGTTCGTCGCGGCGAGGCCACGGGTACGGTGACCGCAACGGGAAAAAACAGCTACTTTGGTAAAACTGCCGAGCTGGTGCGCGGCGCTGGCGCAAAGAGCCATCTGGAAGAACTGGTATTGCGCATCGTGCGCTACCTGGTCGCGATGGACGTCATCCTCGCCGTCGCCATTCTTACCTATGCCATGCTCGTCGGTCTTCCGCTGGCAACCATTCTTCCCTTTGTGCTCATTCTGTTGGTGGCATCGGTCCCTGTGGCGCTACCGGCCACCTTTACCCTTGCCACCGCCCTCGCCTCCCTGCGCCTAGCCCAGCGCGGCGTGCTGGTTACTCGCCTTGCTGCCATCGAAGAAGCCGCCGCCATGCGCGACCTGTGCAGCGACAAAACCGGCACGCTCACGCAAAACCGCCTCAGCCTCAGCCAGGTGCAAGCGTGGTCCAAGCATTCGTCCGAAGAATTGCTGCGCTACGCCGTGCTCGCCAGCGACAGCGCCACCCAAGACCCCATCGATTTGGCCATCATCGCCGCCGCCCAGGAACGAGGGCTAACGGCTTTGCCAAGGGATGGCTTTATTCCCTTCGATCCAGCAACCAAGCGCTCAGAGGGCACGACCAGCATAGCGGGCACGACCTACCGCGCGCTGAAAGGCAGCCCGCAGATCATCGGCCAACTCTGCAACGAACCGCAGTGGCAAAAGGCGACGGAAACCCTTGCCAAAACCGGCGCACGCGTTCTTGCGGTGGCCGCCGGACCAGACGGTAGCCCCGATTTTCTGGGCCTGCTGGCCCTGAGCGATCCGATCCGTCCCGATGCCAAGGACGTGGTTGGCCAGTTGCAGAATCTCGGGGTGCGGGTTCGGATGGTGACTGGCGATAGCCAAGCGACGGCAGAAACCGTTGCCGCAAGCCTCGGCATTGCCGGCCCCGTCTGCAATCACCACGACATGAGCGCAGATTGTGGCGTCTATGCTGGCGTCTTTCCTGCCGACAAGTTCCACCTGGTTCAGGGGCTGCAGAAAAAAGGCAGCATCGTCGGTATGACCGGCGACGGGGTAAACGACGCACCTGCCCTGAAGCAGGCAGAGATGGGGGTTGCCGTCGAAAGCGCCACCGACGTCGCCAAGGCCGCCGCGAGCCTGGTCCTCACAACCCCCGGCCTGCAGGGGGTGCTCGATGCCGTCGTTACCGGTCGCCGCGTTTACCAGCGCATGCTCACCTACACTCTGAACAAAATTGTGAAGGTCTTTCAGGTTGCCCTCTTTTTGAGCTTGGGATTTTTATTTTTTCGTCAATTCGTCGTCACTCCATTGCTGGTGCTCCTGCTCCTTTTCGCCAACGATTTTGTGACCATGTCTTTGGCTGAGGACCATGTCTGCCCCTCACCAAAACCCGATCGCTGGGCAGTGCGCACCCTTGTGCTTTCCTCGCTCGCCATTGCCCTGGCTTGGCTGGTTTACATCTTTGGCGTCTACCTCATCGGCCGGCAGCTTGGGCTTTCCACACATAGTCTGCAGAGCCTGGACTTTCTCGGCCTGGTCTTTTCTGGGCTGGCCAATGTGTTTCTGGTGCGCGAACGCCAGCATCTTTGGTCCTCCCGCCCCGGCAGTTTCCTGCTCTATGCGAGCTTGGGCGATGTGGTAGTGGTGAGCACCCTCGCCATTTGCGGTTGGCTCATGGCGCCACTGCCCTGGTCTCTGGTGCTGATCCTCCTAGCCGCTACGGTGGCTTACACCCTCCTTCTCGACCAGATCAAGGTACCCCTGCTGCGGCAACTGCGCGCCTAGCCTTTCCCTGTTACACTGGGGGCGAAGGACAGGGAGAGTATGGGGAAAACAACAAATCCGCCGCAGGTACATGCCCACCACCAAACTTGGGTAGAAGTTCTCGATCAGGCACCGCTTTCCGCGTTCCATTATCGCTTGTGGATCCTTGCTACCGCCGGCCCCCTGCTGAGCGGCGTGAGCATGATGTTGCTCGGTATCGTCCTGCCCCTGCTGCGCGCAGACTTTCGGCTGCATCCCTCCACCATGGGGCTGATTGCTGCCTGCCTGATGGGCGGAACGATCCTTGGCGCCTTGCTGAGCGGCCACCTAGCCGATCGTTTTGGTCGCCGTCCTCTCCTCTTGGCCAACGCAGCGGGCCTCGTCCTTGCTGGTTTTCTTCTCTCCCTGGTCGAGGGTAGTCTCGGTTTGGGAATTGGCGAATTGTTGCTGGGGATTGCCATTGGTGGCGATTTCCCCGTTGGTAGTAGTTTTATTTCGGAGTTCATGCCCCAGAGCCATCGCGGCCGTATGCTGGCCGGAGCCATGGCCCTGCAACCCCTGGGGATGCTGGTGGCGGCAGGAATCGCGTTGGCTTTGCTCGGCTCGGGACAGCAGAGCTGGCGCTATCTGATGGCCGTGCAGGCCCTCTTCGGTATCCCTTACTTTTTGGGACGCTGGACCTTACCGGAGAGTATCCGTTGGCTCATTGCCCACGGCCGCAACCACGATGCCGCCCAGGTCCTCACCCGCATTGCGCCAGAGCAGCAGGAGCGGTGGCAGCGTATGGCCAAGGAGCTGGGAAGAACCATGCACCAAGCCAGCAAATTACGGAGCATCCCCCATAACCGCTGGCTCGTATTGCTGGCTCCCGAATACCGTCGACGCACCATCTTGGTCACCATACCCTGGTTTCTCATGGACATGGCCACCTATGGGATCGGACTTTTTACCCCGCTGCTTCTATCCGAGATTCTGCCACACACCACTTTTACCGCGGCATGGCAGCGGGATTGGGTAGATACCCTCAACAGCCTGCGGGTAAATAGCTTTTTGCTCTTAGGTGCCCTGCTCGCCCTGTTTCTCATCCCGCGGCTCGGGCGCATTCGCATGCAGATTCTTGGGTTTTTGGGAATGGGACTGGGCTTGCTCCTGCTCTGGGCTAGTCTGTGGCTACACGGCGATGCGCTTCTGCTTCTGGCCGCCTTTGCCTTTTACAATCTGGCGATGACCGCCGGCCCCAATGCCACCACTTTCATCCTCCCTACCGAAATGTACCCTACGCAAGTGCGCGGCATCGGTTCGGGCTTTGCCGCCGCTTTTGCCAAGCTCGGCGCCACCCTTGCGGTTTTTTTGCTACCCATTCTGCAAGAACGGCTCGGCAGTGGCGCGGTGATTGCCCTCATGGCCGTACTCAGCGCTGCAGCCGCCCTGCTCACCTTTGCCTTCCGCGTTGAGGGTCAAGGTCTGAGCCTAGAGCAACACCAAGGACCACAGCCTCTGCGGGTGCGGAAAATTCAGTGATAACGATCTTCTATTGCCGGTTGCATTACCAATTTCAAATCATCAATCGTAAGGGATAAATCACAACGCTGCGCTAAAAATCAAGAATGGCGAAAAGACCAGCAGGTGCTCGAGGTCAAACCGATGATGCGATGGTTTCTGCGGCTAGAAATCCGCGTCGGCCACGAATCCACTTAGCGCAAGGCAGCGTGATAGAGGTGAAATGGGTAGTAATACAGCGATAGTTGCCATTGGATGCGAGCAGTCTCAATAAGCGATCAAAATACAATACGCATTATCGAAAGAAATTTACAAAATGCCAGGGATCAACCGATATCTCGTGCGCTTGCAATATTCTGAATAGCCAGACAAGTTCGCCGTGAGGATGGACTCCTCTCGTTTGATCCGAACCCTATAAAAGAAGAATAAAGTCATCATGAGGATGACGCTTGCAAAGAGGCTTTCGGAAAGAAATCCAATCCCTAAAAAAGCGACGAGGCTTCCTGTATAGGACGGATGTCTGACATAGCGATAAGGACCATCATCGACCAGTTTTTGATTTTCTTCTACGCGTAGATCAAAAGAAAACGCTTTTCCAGCAGTCGTTATGGCCCAGAAACGTATTACATAACCCAAGACGAGAAGACCCACCCCAAGTGTGGTCCAAGGCATATCTGGCGTAATTCGAGAGGCTATGGTAGCCGAAAGAAGCTTTCCCAGAAATATGGCTAGGTCAACAGACAACCCCACTAGAAGAAACCCATATCGGTCCATACGCGCACGACTGCGTATGGCGTTGGGATCAACGCTCTTGAAACGCCAGGCAATCCAACCCTCCGTAAGCATCATGATGGTACTCGCTGTGATCAATGGAGCGTAGTTCATCAGGAATCCCTCTACTCAGATATTCATGGCAGCGGTCACTATTTTTATTGCCACCCACGATGATAGCAAAGGGGGCTTTTACGCCCCCCCAGATGTTTACCCTCAAAAACTCGCTTTAACGTCTGCGCCAACAAATGTCGGAGCGCCCACTTGCGCCTCAACAAAATGTCCACCCTGACTCGGCTTGCCCAAGTATAGATCCGCCGAGGAGAAATATTTCTGGTTGAAAAGGTTATCGACGTATAGATCGAAGGTCACCTTCTTCAAGCCCATGGTCATCGGGCGCATGGTGTAACCCAGGTTGAGATTGGTGATGTTATACGGGTGCAAGCCGATACCGGAATTCACGCCCTTGTTGGTGTTGATGTACTGAGGCCCCACGACGTGATCCGTAACGCGAGCGCTGAAGCCATCCAGATGGTATCCCAAGCCAAAGTTCAGGTTGTAGGTAGGCACCCGTGCGACAATTTCGCCAGAGCTCACGGATACTCCGTCCGCCGCCTGAAAATTAGAGGTGTAATGGGCAGCGGTGAGGGTATAGTTGGCAAAGGCATTGAAGCGATCGGGTAACTGCAGATCGGCCGAAGCAGTAAACCCTTGATAAAGCGCACTACCGACGTTGTACTGATAGGTTATTCCGGTCAAACCGTCATAGTAATAACCGAACTTGTTGTGGAAAAGCCGTAAAAAATAGGCAAGCGACGTCTGTAGGGGACCAACGTTGTAGCGCACCCCGGTATCAAAGCTATCGACATCTTCGGGCTTGACCTGCACCGTACCTGGAGTTGGACTACTGCCAATCTCTGCGTAGTACGCGCTGATATTCGGCACCTTGTACACCCGGCCATAATGGAAATATGTATCCAGATCTTTATTGATCAGATAACTAATACCAAAAGATGGCTCCCAAAAATTGTAGGTATTACTTATCGATCCACCGTAGTTGTAGTAATACCCCTCAACATCATTACAGGTAGTGTCCACTAGGTAATATTTGGCACCCGGGGTGATGGTCAGGTGGCGATCGAGCAGGCTGATGCGATCCTGGAGAAAGACGTCCGAAATCTGTCGGGTATCGTGCTCATCCCAAGCGTCGTTATAACCGTCAATCATCGGTACATTGTAGCTGCCATACCAATACTCGGCGGAGTGGTCGGTACTGTAAATGTAACTACCACCCAACGTCACGACATTATGCGGCAACAGAAAATCCAAACTCGGGTTGAAACCTACATTGCCAAAATTATCGATATAACGCTGATACTGGGTGCCGTTGTCACTACTGCCAAACAAGGCAGTGGGATTGTACGTATTGCTCGGACGACCAGTGCTAGATGGGTTAGCATAACTCTTCGGCGAAGTCGGCAGCAGGTAGCCATCAAAAAGCCCTTTGTACGCCGCGTTGGTATACGCAGTGCGATCATTATCGTTTTGGGTCACAAAGAATTTGGCTTTGGCCAAGAGGTGCTCGTTGATGATCGACTTCCAACCCAGCACCGTAGTGAAGGAGCTGGTATTGTTCCAGTTGGCATAGATATTCGGATTCCACTGAAAATCACGCCCATACTTGTCGATCAGCGCCACCGGCGCACGCTCGGGAAATTGTGCTAATTCATGGTTGTAGATGGTGTACAAAGATAGCTGCGACATGCCATGGTTGTAGGGCTGAATCGCCGCAAAATAATAGTTGTTGTTAATGGAATGCACATGCTGTATGTAACTTTGGTAGGGTTGATAGTTATAGCTAAAGAGCATGCGGGTACCAACGTAGGGCAAGACCCCAGAATTGATCGTCAAGCCTCCCGCCGCACTATCGCCGGTGCCACCGGTATAAACACCACCGCTACCAAAGGCTTCGACGCCAAAGTTTTTGGTCGGCTGGGTCGGGGTGTAGTCGAGGGTTCCGCCCAAGGCGTTGATACCGGTTTCGGATGGCGTATTCGCACCACTATAGACCTTCACTCCCGAAAACTGCCCCATACCAATGGGAGTTAGGGCGTGGTCATCTCCCTGGCCATTACTGCCGCCACGGAAAGTGTTGATCAGCGGCACGCCATCAAATTCCACACCGACCTGATCGCTATTGAAACCCTGATA
>DDOU01000122.1:28679-30566 GCA_002341825.1 Candidatus Igneacidithiobacillus taiwanensis
GGGATATTACGCAACACGGTCTGGAAGTTTTCATTGGGGCTGGCATGTTTTACCAGCTCCTTGGTCAACGAGCCCGTGCCGCGCTCCGGTGGTGCCGTCTTTTCCACTTCGCCAATGGTTATGGGTTGTTTGCCAGTGCTCGCTGTACTCGTCGAGGCGCTAGAGTCGTCGTCAGCAGCGTGGACCAGAACGGGAAACTGACTCAAGGCCAAAGCAAGGGCCAAGAGCAATGGCTTGGGGGTCTTCATGGGTGCACTCCTCAACTGTAGCGGTTTTGCCAAACTGTTGGGGAATGGTAACAGAGTAATGTGACAATAATTTGAAACTTTTGTGACACTATTGCGACATTTTTATGACAAAAGTCTGACAAATCGCAACAATAAGGGCGGACTTTCAAAAAACGGCGATGGATGGTCATGCTCGAATAGGGGACCAAGCAGGCCTTACTTGGAAATCCTAGACTCACTCCCACTCGATGGTTGCGGGTGGTTTACTGGAGATGTCGTAGGTGACCCGGTTGATGCCGCGTACCTCGTTGATGATGCGGGAAGAAACCTTTTTGAGCAGGGAGTATGGCAGCTCGGCCCAATCGGCGGTCATGAAATCGCTGGTTTGCACCGCACGGAGGGCAACCACATAGTCGTAAGTGCGGCCATCACCCATCACTCCTACACTCTTGACCGGCAAAAACACCGCAAAGGCCTGGCTGGTGAGGTCGTACCAACTGCGCCCGGTGGTAGGGTCGATACTGGCGCGCAACTCTTCGATGAAGATGGCATCGGCGCGGCGCAAGAGCTCCGCATATTCCTGTTTGACCTCGCCAAGGATGCGCACCCCAAGGCCCGGACCGGGAAAGGGATGGCGATAGACCATCTCGGCGGGTAGACCGAGCACCAATCCGAGCTCGCGCACTTCATCCTTGAAGAGCTCGCGCAGGGGTTCGAGGAGTTCCAGCCCCAACTGCTCCGGCAAACCGCCAACATTGTGATGACTCTTGATGGTGACGGCCTTTTTGCTCTTGGCACCGCCCGACTCGATGACGTCGGGATAAATGGTGCCCTGGGCGAGGAAACGCACGCCTTTGTGGCCCGGGCGTGCGACTTTGCATTTTTCCGCTTCGGCCTGAAAGACCTCAACAAAGAGTCGGCCGATGATCTTGCGCTTCTGCTCGGGGTCCGTTATCCCGGCCAATTCGCGCAAAAACAGAGCACTGGCATCGACACGAATCACCCGCGCATGGAGCCGCCCGGCAAACATCTCCATGACCATGTCGCCTTCGTTTTGGCGCAGCAGGCCATGATCCACAAAAACGCAGGTCAGTTGGTCGCCAATGGCACGATGGATGAGGGCCGCGGCTACACTGGAATCAACGCCCCCCGACAGCCCGAGGAGGACTTCCGCATCGCCCACCTGCTCGCGGATGCGTTGCACCGCCTCGCTCACGTAGTCGCCCATGACCCAATCGCCATGGCAGCCGCAGATTTCGCGCACAAAGCGCGTAAGGATCGCCTTACCTTGGACGGTATGGGTAACCTCGGGGTGGAACTGCACGCCGTAATAGCCGCGCTCCTCGTCGGCCATGGCGGCAATGGGACAACCTTCGGTGCTGGCCATGAGGCGAAAACCCGGCGGCAAGGCAGTGACTTGGTCGCCGTGGCTCATCCATACCCGCAACATGCCGTGACCTTCCGGGGTGCGAAAATCTTCGATATCGCGCAAAAGGCGGGTGTGCCCGCGGGCGCGCAATTCGGCATAGCCAAATTCCTGATGATCGGTCCAGCGGACTTCCCCACCCAGCTGCACCGCCATCGTCTGCATGCCGTAGCAAATGCCGAGCACCGGCACGCCGAGGTCCCAGACCGCCTGCGGGGCGCGCAGGCTCTGATC
>DDOU01000157.1:0-2341 GCA_002341825.1 Candidatus Igneacidithiobacillus taiwanensis
GTCGTCGCGGCAATGCTGCCTTCGAGGCTCGTTGGGACGGCATCTGTATCGACTGGGGGGGTTGTTTGCCCTGCTGGCGACTTCGATGCCGGCGTCTGCGGGCCTGTTTCAGGGCCTCTTTCATGATCCCTGGGGCATAGAGCATAGCGAGCTGCCGGGCCAGTTGGGGCAGAGTTGGGACCATGCCCCCAAACAGTTGCCGCAAGCCAAGCTGCCAGCAACAGCGAGTAGCGTGCCGCGCTTTACCAGCCTGTGGGAACTCACCCAATACGCCCTGGCGCATAACCCGCAATCGCGGGTGGCTTACGAAAATTTGCGGGCGGCGGCGGCGGGCTTGGGGGTGGCGGATGCCGCCTTCTTGCCGAGCATCAACCTGCAGGGCTCGGCGGCGCGCTCGCAAGCCAACACCACGGCGGGCTTTTCGATACCGGTTACCAACAGCGGCAGCGCCAACCTGACATTTAGCTACATTCTGCTCGAGTTTGGCGCCCGCCGCGCGGCACGCCAGCAGGCCTTGGCGCAGATCTATCTCAACGGCTTTGACTACAACTCGGCCCTGCAAAGCGTGGCCCTGAGCGTAACCCAAGGCTACTACACGCTCATTGGCGAGGAGGCCTTGGTGCGTGCCTATCAGCGCACGGTGCTGGAGGACCGGGCTAGCCTCGATGCGGCACTGATCAAGCGCCATGCGGGTATGGCGACGGTGGCCGATGTGCTGCAGGCGCAGTCGGCCTTGGCGCAGGCGCGGGCCAACCTGATTTCTGCGCAAGCGCAGGTGCGCGCCGATCGTGGCGTTTTGGCGCAGGACTGCGGCTTGGCGCCAACGGCGGCCATTGCCGTGCCGCCCTTGGATACCCAGGCCAAGGCGCCGGCCCTGGCGCCCGACGTCGAGCAACTGATGCACCGGGCGCTCAAGGATAATCCGGCCATCCGCGCCGCCGCAGCCAAGATCCTCGATAGCCAAGCAGCCATTCGCGCCGACCAAGCGGCGGGTATGCCGAGCCTGAGTTTTCAGGCAAGCGCCGGTAAGCGCTATCAGAACAACCTCTTGCCTTCGGAAAACTGGTCGTTGGGATTTAGCCTCAAGGTGCCGCTGTTTAACGGCTTTCAGGATAGTTATCAGATCTCCGAGGCGCGGGCGCAGGAGCGTTCGGCGCGGGCGAGCCTGGATAATGAGGCGGCGACCATTCGCAGCACGGTGTATCAGGATGTGCAGCAGTTGCAGGGCGCGCGCTCGGCCGCCGAGGCCGCGCGGCTGGCGGTGCAGAGTGCCCGCGCTTCGCTCAAGGCGGTGCAGGCACAGTACAAAGTGGGGCTGGCGACGATGATCGATGTACTCACCGCACAGGCAACCCTGACCACGGCGGAGCAGACGGAAATTCAGAATCTCACCACTTCCTATACCGACCTTGCCAACCTGGCGGATGCCTTGGGCTACATCGGCCTGCCGCCACAACTGCTGGGCACGGACCGCAACGCAAAGGAACCGCAATCGTGAGCAAGCACTTTTCGCCTCGCCAATTTGGCCGCGCCCTGCCCTTTCTGGGCCTGGCTTGCATCGCCCTGCTGCTGGCGGCCTGTGCCAAGTCGGCGCCGCCGCCCAAGCCCAAGCCCTTGGATGTGGTGGTGGAGAAGGCGCGCATTGGCGATTTGCCCCTCTCGGTGCCCACCTTGGGCACGGCCCAGGCGGTGCATACGGTGACCATCATTCCGCAGATTTCCGGGATTTTGCAGCGGGTGTTGGTGCGCTCTGGGCAGACGGTGCAACGCGGCCAGTTGCTCTTTGTGATCGACCCGGCGCCCGAGCAGGCAACCTTGGCGCAGGATACCGCCAAGCTCCAGGGCGACAAGGCCAATCTCGCCTACGAACAGAGTCAGGTGCAGGCCTACCGGCCGCTCCTGCCCAAAGGCTACGTGACCACCCAAACCTACGACCAGGCGGTCGCCCAGGCCGAACAGGCCGCAGCGGCGGTGGCCGAAGACCAGGCGGCCATTGCCAGTGCCCAGATTCAGCTGGGCTATACGCAGATTCGCGCGCCCATTTCCGGGCGCATCGGTTTGCTGTCTACCAAGAGCGGTAATCTGATCAGTGCCAACAGCACGAATTTGGGAAGCATCACCCAGCTGCAACCCATCGACATCCAATTCAGCCTGCCGCAACGCTATCTACCGGATCTACTGCGCGCAGAGCAATCGGGGCAGGATCGCGTGAGCCTGTATCTGGACGGTGAGAAGTCTGTGGGTGAGGCGCCGGTGACGGCAGTAGACAATAGCGCCGACAGCAGCTCTGGCACCATCAGCGCGCGCGCCACCTGGAGCAATCATCCCATACGCCTGTGGC
>DDOU01000157.1:2395-2779 GCA_002341825.1 Candidatus Igneacidithiobacillus taiwanensis
CAGGAGGGAGTGAATGGGCCCTTTGTGTACAGCATTCGCGACGGCCGCGCCGTAACCATACCGGTGCATTATCTAGGTACCCAGAATGATCTCGTAGCCGTCTCGGGCCTGCAGGGTGGGGTTTCCGTTATTTATGACATCCCCGCCCACCTACATAGCGGTACCCCGGTACAGGTGCTGCGCCAAGCACCCAAGGCCCTGCCCAAGGCGGCCAGCACCGCCGCGAGTACCGCCTCGTGAATCTCTCCGGTCCCTTCATCCGCCGACCCGTTGCTACCACGGTTCTGGCCTTTGCCATCCTCATCTTGGGTGCGGTGGGTTACTTTCAGTTACCGGTGGCCTTGCTGCCGAATGTGAGCTTTCCCACCGTGGCGGTCAGCGCCA
>DDOU01000157.1:2838-4067 GCA_002341825.1 Candidatus Igneacidithiobacillus taiwanensis
GAGCGGCAGTTCACCAGCATCCCTGGCCTCAATTCCATGACCGCCGTAAGCCAGAACGGCTCTACACGCATTACCCTGCAGTTTAATCTTGGCGTGTCTGCTACCGCTGCCACCCAGGAAGTTTCGGATGCCGTGGCCGATGCCCAGGGGCTCTTGCCCGCGGATTTGCCGCAGCCGCCCAAGGTGCAAAACATCAATCCTTCTGCCGCGCCGATACTGTTTTTGGCCGCGACGGCGCCGGATATGCCTCTCTCCCGCCTCGATCGCTACGCGCAAACGCGGGTAGCGACGGAGCTGTCGACCATTCCCGGGGTGGCAAGTGTGCAGCTCTTCGGCGCCAAGACCTATGCCGTGCGTATCGATGTCGATCCCTTCGCCCTCTCCTCGCGGGGGCTGAGCCTGCAGGGTCTGGAAACCGCCATTGCCGATGCCAACGTAGATCTGCCCCAGGGGACCATCGAGGGCAGCCAGTCGAACATCGAAACCGACGTCCACGGCCAGTTGCACACCGCCGAGGCCTACAATCGTTTGGTGATTGGCTATGTGAATGGCCATCCCGTACCCTTGCGGGCGGTGGCCAAGGCGCGCAACAGCACGCTGTATAACGAGCAGCAAACCTGGCTCAACACCACCCCGGCCATTGGCATGGCGGTGATCCGCGAGCCCGGCAGCAGCACCGTCGCCATCTCCAATGGTATTCGTAAGCTGCTCCCGCGCCTAGAGGCGGCGGCGCCGGCGGGCGCGCAAGTCCATATCCTCTTTGATGAGGCGGACTATATCCGCGCCGCCCTGCAAGAGGTGCTCTATACCCTGGCGCTGTCGAGCCTACTGGTGGCGGGGGTGATGTGGCTCTTTCTGCGCCGTTTTTGGGCGACCATCATCGGTGCCCTAGCCATCCCCTTCTCCTTGCTCGGGACGTTTTTGGTGCTCTGGCTCCTGGGCTACAGCCTCAACACCCTGACCCTGCTGGCGCTGACCCTCGCGGTGGGCTTTGTGGTGGACGACGCCGTGGTCATGCTCGAGAACATCAACCGCCATCTCGATCAGGGCGAGAACGGCATGGAGGCAGCCCTGAACGGCAGCCGCGAAATCAGCTTTACCATCCTTTCCATGACCCTGTCGCTGGCGATCATCTTTTTACCCCTGCTCTTTCTGGGCGGCTTTGTTGGGCATTTGTTTACCGCTTTTGGGGTGACGATTTCGGTGGTGATTCTGGTGAGCGGCTTGGT
>DDOU01000157.1:4109-4973 GCA_002341825.1 Candidatus Igneacidithiobacillus taiwanensis
CGACCAGAACGGTAGCCGCTTTCAGCGCCTCTTTATTCGTAGCCGCGATGCCTACATGCGAAGCCTCGTTTGGTCCTTGCGGCATAAGGCTTGGGTGCTGGGCCTCGCGGGGCTGACCCTGGCCGGCTGCTTTGTGCTTACCGGGCTAGTACCCAAGAGCTTTTTGCCCAATGAGCAAAATGGCCTGATCAATGTGAATGTCGACTACCCGCCAGGGATGAGCTTTGCCCAGATCAAGAAAGAGCAGGAGGCCATTGCCGCTGCCGTGCGCCGCAATCCGGCGGTGCGGCAGGTGGTGTCGTCGGCGGGCCAGGGGCCGGGGGCCTTTGCCGGCCCCACCAACGGTCATCTCTTTGTGCGCCTGCATTCGGCGTATACCCAGGATGCCGCCCGCGTTACCCAAGAACTGCAAAAGGCGGTAGCGCCCTTCCGTAATGCCGAGATCGTTTTCGTGGGCGAAAAGGGCGCGCAAGCAGGCACGGCGGCAGCCAATGGCGCCTATGTGTATGAAGTGACCGGTACCCGTTGGAGCGACGTGGACCATGCCGCCCACCAACTTGCCGATGCCCTGCGCTCATCCCCTTTGCTGGAGTCGGTAAATACCAATCTACACGAGCACAATCCGGTCTTGGCCATCCATATTCGCCGTCAGGAGGCAGCCGCCTTTGGCGTTAGCAGCCAAGCCATCGAAGAAACCCTGAATCTCGCCTTTGGAGGGCGCAAGGTCGGTACGATTTATGGCTCTTCCGATGAGTACGAAGTGCTCATGCAGATCGACCCGCGCTACCAGAACAGCATCGCCGCCATCGATACCCTGAGCGTACCGAGCAGCAGCGGTAAGCTGGTGCCCCTCTCCGCCCTGGT
>DDOU01000157.1:5019-6940 GCA_002341825.1 Candidatus Igneacidithiobacillus taiwanensis
AGCGTGGCCTTCAATCTGGCCCCCGGTCATAGCATTGGCGACGTGATGCCCGCGGTGGAGCACATTGCCAAGCAAACCCTGCCGAGCGGCATCAGCGGACAGTTTGGCGGCAACGCGCGGCTCTTTCAGGCGTCTTTCAGCGAGCTGCCGATTTTGCTCCTTGCCACCATCCTGCTCATCTATGTGGTACTGGCGATTCTGTACGAGCACTTTCTGCACCCGCTGACCATCCTTACCGCCCTGCCGCTGGCGGCTTTTGGCGCCCTGTTGTCGTTGTACCTTTTGCATCTACCGCTCGATCTGTACAGCTTTATTGGCATCATCATGCTCTTGGGGCTCGTGAAAAAGAACGGCATCATCCTCCTCGATTTTGCCATCACCCGCCGCCGCGAGGGCTTGAGCGCGGAAGACGCCATCGTCGAAGCCTGCTCCGTACGCTTTCGCCCAATTCTGATGACCACCATCGCCGCTATCCTGGGCGTGCTGCCCATTGCCATCGGCTTTGGTGCTGGCAGTGGCAGCCGGGTGCCCCTGGGGGTCGCGGTGGTTGGCGGTCTCCTCTTCTCGCAGTTTTTGACCCTGTACGTAACACCCGCCTTTTATGTGCTGATGGAAAGGCTGGCCACCCTACCCCGGCGTCTGCGCCAGCGCTTCGCCCACTAAAAAGCCCTGCTGGGCAGGGCAGGTGCGACCGCCGCTCGAGCGATCAGCCCAGAGGCTCGCCCTTGGGTGCACTGTAGCCATCGTCGCGGAACATCTTCTGACCCTCTGGACTCTGCATGAACTTGATGAAGGCTTCGCCGAGCTTGGGGTTGGGCGCCGTGGTCGGTACTGCGGCATAGAAAACCAAAGGCTGCGAGGTAACGGTCTTGTCTCGGCCGTCTAGTTTCAGTTGGAAGCTGGCCTTGTCATACCAAGATTTTTTGTAGTTGGGGTCGCTCAGGTTGATCTCTACCGGCAACTTGACGTAAGGCAAGTGCAGGGATTTGACAGCACTCAAGTAGCCCGAGGATGCAGCAATCTGTCCTGCCTTGAGCCGCGCCAGCAACGACATTTCGGTGAAAATCTGCTGGGGATTTTCCACCGGGCCGAGGATTTTTTGCGCCAATCCGGGCTGGTGATAGTACTTTTCTGCCAACTGCATCACAAAGACGATGTTCTGGCCCTGGGGATCGGTTTTGGGATCGGTACGGCCAAAGGTGGCACCCGGCTGTTGCAGAATCTTGTACCAGGGCATTTTTCCGTCTTTGAAGTCTTTCGCGAAGGGACCATTGGGGCTATAGGCGATACACATCTGGGTGCTGGCAACGGGATAGGCCTTTTTGACGAGCCCGGCCTTCATCAGTACCTCGATAGGCCCGGGGGTGATGGAAACAAAAACATCTGGCGTCAGCTGGTGCCCAGCAATGAGGTGGGCCAGACCATAGGCACCCTGGCCATCGCCACGGAATTCGACATGATTGGCCTTGGCAAAGGCCGGGCCCAGATGCAGGTTCATGACGTTACCCATGGAGCCGGCAAAGGCCACAAAGAGGTGTTCCGCCTGGGCAGCGGCAGGCAGGGCAAGGCAAACGCTCAGAGCAAGAGCGATACGATGTTTGCGCGAAAATTGCATGTGAGAGTCTCCAATTGTTAGCGGTATTTGACAATATATAACGATGCCAGCGAAGGGTACAGGAAAATATAACGATGGCTACATAAATTTCTTCGCGAGAGTCTCCTGCCCCCGCGGGAACAGGATTTCTCGATTCTCCTAGTGCTTGGCTGTGGACTCCCCATCCCGAGCGCTGCGAAAGTTGGCACACCACTGGGCAAATTGTTCCGGCGCGAGGGGTTTGGCGTAGTAGAAGCCCTGCAGCAGGGTACAGTGGAGATTCTGCAGGGCTCGCACCTGCCCCTCACTTTCGACCCCTTCGGCCAC
>DDOU01000157.1:6989-13184 GCA_002341825.1 Candidatus Igneacidithiobacillus taiwanensis
TCGAGCATGTCGCGCACGAAACTCTGGTCGATTTTGATCGAATCTACCGGCAGTTTTTGCAGGTAGGTGAGAGAGGCACTGCCGGTACCAAAGTCATCCAGAGAAATCTGGCAACCCATTTCCTGGCATGCGGCCAACACCGTTTTTGCCTTTTCAAAATCGATCATGGGCGCCGTTTCGGTGATTTCCATGATCAAATAATTGCGGGGAATTTCGGGATATTTGGCGATAATCTGACGCAGATCGTCGAGAAAATCGGGATGCAGTAGATAAGACGCACTGACATTGATAGACAACTTGATATCTAGCTTTTCGTGTAGCAACCAATCGCGCAGCTGCATCAGGGCATGGTGTAACACAAAACGGCCAATACGTTGGGCAAGCTTGGGGGTATCCAGCCCTTCAAAAAACTCCGTTGGACTCAGCAAACCCCGACTTGGATGCTCCAGGCGTAATAGGGCTTCAGCGCCAATCATACCCTTTTCAACATCGACTACCGGCTGGTAGTACAAGCGCAGATGGTCGTGGGTGAGGGCCATTTCGAGCAGCTCTTCGCCGTGAAGTCGGTGTTGCTGCTGCGCTTCCATTTCCCAAGAAAAAATCGTCCAGTGATTGCCCAGGGACTTTTTGCTGGTATAGAGCGCCAAATCGGCATGGCGCACCAAATCCTCCAGTGCCTCGGCTGCGTCCAGCGGATAGATGGTAACGCCAATACTGGCCGCCGGGAGCAAATATTCACTATCTAATTCCAATGGTTGCGCAACCACATTGAGGAGACGTTGCAGTAACATCTCAATTTCCCCCACTTGTTTGATCTCCCCGGAAAGGAAGGCAAACTCATCGCCACCAAAACGACAGAGGGTATCTTCGGCGCGCAGCTCGGCGCGGATACGCTGCGCTACCGTCTTCAATACCAAATCGCCCACTGCATGCCCCAAGCGATCATTGATCAGCTTAAAACCATCGAGATCGAGTAGCCCAATCACCAGCAAGGACTGTCCGCGGTCGGCGCGCAATTTGGCCTGCTGCATGCGTTCGGCAAATAGGGCACGATTGGGCAAGCCGGTAAGCACGTCATGGGTGGCTTGGTAGGAAAGTCGCTCGAGGAGCTCGAAGCGCTCGGTAATGTCATGAAAGACCAGTACCACGCCCAGGACCTGACCGGATCGATCGAGGATGGGCGCCGCCGAGTCTTCGATGTTTCTGCGGGTGCCGTCGCGCGCCACAAGGATGGTGTGGTTGGCAAGGCCAACGATCTTCTTCTCGCGCAACGCCATGGTCGCCGGGCTCGATACCTCTCTGCCATCATCCTCGCTCACGATATGAAAGACATTTTCCAGTGCCTGGCCTTGGGCGTCGGCCAAAGTCCAACCCGTCAGCTGCTCGGCCACCGGGTTCATCTGTGTGACCAGACCTTGGTGGTCGGTAGTGATGACGGCATCACCTATGGAGTGCAAGGTAACTTCGGCTCGCTCCTTGGCCTCCCAGATATCGGATTCGATACTTCGCCGCAGCGCCTCCTGAATCCGATTCTGATGCCGCAGATAGAGGTATCCAGCGCTAACGAAGAACAATAACAAAACAGCTTCCCAACTGGGCGAACGCATGCTCCGCCACCAGGCCATAAGTAAGCTAGCGCGGGGAATGCACTGCCCAGCGAGCAACGCAAACCGTGGCAAGGGATGCACGGCACACATACGCCAAGCGTGCGCAGCCGAACTATACCCAGCAAAACTGCTTTGCTGCATGGCGCCGCCCCGTAACCAATGCCGCACTACCGATCCCGTTTGCACCGCGGCGTAGTCAGTTTGCGCCGAGTAGGGATAGCGGGTAAGCAGCATATCGTCGTCGCGTAATAGAAAAACAGCACCATGATGAACCATGGCGAGGGTGCGCCAGGCGGGAAACAGGGAGTTCGATAGCTTTACCCAGCCGAGGAGCATGCCGGCTTGCTGTCCCGAACTGGCTGGCACTGGCTGAAAAACGGGAAAACCCCATCGAGAGCTCGGCTCGGCAATCTGAGGATCTTGCAACAGCGGTCCAATGCAGAATGCTCGGCTAGAGAGGCAACGCTGCAAGGCCGCTTGCTGCGCGGTACTTAGCGGCAGCCCCTTGCCCCCTTTGGCAAGATTTTGGATCAAGGTAAAGGGGAACCCATGGACGCCTATAGATGCCGATGCCGTGCCGGATAGGTAGGCGATCGCATGGATGTCGGGCTCCAAGGCGAGTAATCGAGCCAAGCTATTGGGCGTTGGCACGCCGGCTTCCGCCACTAACGTCATACCAGTGCGGATGGCCAACAACTGCAGGTCTGCCGTGCGTGCCAGTGCAATGGCGTGGCTGTGTAGGAGGCGCCCTTGAGCAGATTGAACACGCTCCCAGACCACGACCGCGAGCACCGACCAAGTCAGCACGATAGCAACCAAGGTCGCTATCCAAATCCATCGCAACCAAGCGCCGGTGTAGCCTTTCTCGGAAACCGGCACTTGCAAGTGAGTGTCGAGGGACTTCGCTACTGGCATGGCCTGGGCTTTGCGGCTTTTTGGAGAGTCGAATATATAACCAAATTACGGGATCTTGTCCAAGCGTGGCAACCTAGACCAAACCGTTGCAGTCATCAGCGAGCGCGTTGCATCTGCAACACCCGTCTGGTCGGGAAAAACAGAAACTCTTTTCTATCACCCTGATTTTTAGAGATCAGATCTACAAATGTTGCGGGAATGAAAGCTGCTTGCCATGTCCTGGCGGGTTTACTGTCCGCCCTATGAACGCAAGGAGAGTTGATCTATGGCTGAACTATTTTCCCCCACTTGGATGGAACGATTTGCCGCCGCCTGGAACCAGGAGCCGGACTTGGCGCAGGCCTTGGCGCAGATCGATTTTGCTTCCAATATTGCCTATGGCTTTGTGGAAGAAGAAGCGCCTCGCGGATTTTTACAAATTGCGCGGGGACAAGCCGTTAGTGCTGGCCCCTTTCAGGGACAAGCGCTGAACTGGGACATCCGCGCCAGCGTCGACCAATGGATGAAGTGGATTTCGAGTCCACCGGGAATGACGGGTTTGGGTATGGCCTTTACCACCGGCAAGATCAAATTCAAGGTGGGTAACTATAAGAGCATGTTAAAAGATCCGCGTATGGCCGCTCCGTTCATTAAAAGTTTTGCGGTAATGGGCCGCGTCTGATCAACGATTAAAAAATGGGCAGAGTCAAACTCTGCCCAACAATGGATAGTATTTGCTACGTCAATATCCGCCAGAATTGCCGTACCCGGAATCTTCCGGACTGCGTGCCAAGGCTGCCTGAACCTTTTGCGCCAGGGTCGGATCCAAAGCGCCGAGCACCGGTATTAAGCTTGCAGCCCGTTGTGGCTGATTTTGTTGAATCAAGAGCATGGCGGCATGGGAAAAATTTTCGGCTGCCTTCTGGCGCTCGCCATTCATGTAGTACACATTACCCAACTCACCGTAGACGAAGGCAGCATTGGGCACCTGCTGAATGAGATCCTGATATTTTTGGATGGCGGCAGGAATGTCATGCTGCCAATAGGCGGCACGCGCCGCCATCAGCTCTCGGCGCTGTTCGGCGGTGAGTTGGGGTGCCGCCTCTGGGCTTGCCGCCATACCGGGTGCGGCGATGGGGGCAACGGTAAGGGTCTTTTCCGCGACCTTTGGCGTACCGCTCTGCTGGTGGGCGGTAACCCCCCAAATGAACAAAATGACGATAATGATGACTAGGAGAAGAACCAAAGCGGGCCAGGAAAGCACCCGGCTAATAGCGGTCTTTTTGGGCTGGCGCGGCGGCAGCGGCGGATAACTGGTAGCGCCTGGCGGCGTCGTGCCCCCACCCCCGACGGAAGCCGGGGAAGGCGCCGAAGTACCAGATGCTTCGGTGGCTAATTCCGGCGCAGTGGTTCCCGACCCCGGAATAATCTGCGGTGCTTCCGTTCCGGAAGGTACGGTTTCACTTTCTGGGTTCCCTGCGTGGTCGCTGGCTTTTGGCGCCGTCGTCCCGGGGGTTTCGTCGGACACGTTGCCGCTGCGCCCGACGTCGGATCCTTCGCCGGCAGACGATAACTGGTCTTTGCTGGCGTGTGGGTCCTGCTCATTCGTTGTCATACCTGACTCCTCTCGTAACGATCAGATGTGCTCCAAGCAGAAAAGCGACGCGCCCTGCCGGGCACCGCCTTTACTGCTTGTACTATCCTTCCTGGTTAGCGATACCCATAGCCATACGGGTTGTAGCTTGGGGCATAGCCGGGGTAAGGGTCACCATAACCATAGGGCCCGGAAGGCGGCGCATAACCGGGCGCCTGCTGCTGTGGATACACAGGGGGATAATAGGCAGGTGCCGGTTGCGGATACGCACCGTAGGCACCGCCCGGTCCGTAATTGGGATAGGCGGGATAAGGGGCGCTGGGAGCATAGGCCTGACCATACCCGTTGCCATAGGCTCCACCGTAATAGCCATTGAATCCCTGCCCATAGCTGCCGTAGCGGCCGCTGTTGAAACTCATTGGGCCGCCGTGCGGACCGTTGAAGCTCATGCTGCCCATGTCCCAGGGTCCATTGCTGCCAGTAAAGGGGCCACCATAGCCACCAAAAGGACCGCCACCGCTGTAAAAGGGATTGCTTCCCCCGCCCCAGGGCATATCACCCCCCCATGGCCCCCAGGCAAAGGCCGGCCCTGCAGCCAGTAAGACAGAGACTCCAAGGGCTGCGGCTGAACCCAAGATCCATCGTTTTTCGTTCATCATTGTCTTCATAACAAAGGCACTCCTACGCATCATCGCCATCATCTGTCGCCGACTGGAGCGCGCCTTCTGCGCCTCGGCCGACACCCAGCAATCCCGATCCAGAATTACTGAAGTGCAGCAAAGCACAGTCCGTGCCACATTATAACAACTTGTTTTTTCACATTAAAAAATTTTCTTGCTAGTTTCGCCTGCAACGGTAGTTTTTACCTCATTGTTTTTCTTTGGATCTTTTGCTGTGGCGCCTGTTGCAACCGTTGCAGAGGTAGCAGATGCTCTTCTCGAACGCACTATCCAACATGATTTTTCTTATTTTATCAGTCTGTTACGCCACGATTATTCCTAGCTGCTGCAACGCAACACCGCTACTGCAACAGATCATCTCTTTGTTTTTTCTGCCAAACCTCTTTTCGTATTGCAACAGCGATCTAGGCACGTATTTATTAGTGCTTAAAAAACATATTGTTACAAATAGGCACGAACTATGCTTTGCCGAGGGCAAGCATTTTTTAGGAACGACACGGAAATGATCCCTCGCAGCTCTACCGTAATTCGCTGGTTCCCCATTGTAGCGTTGGGCCTCGCTCCGGCGATGACCCTTGCCGCGCCCGCTCTGATCGAAGTGCACCCTGCCCCCGCATTGGGTCCGGTCTTGGGCGCCCGCGCCATTCCCGGACAAATAGTGGTGTTGCGTGCACAGACTGCTGGTCGCGTGCAGTACGTTGCAGGCCCTGCGGGTACGCCGGTGCGGGGCAGCGAGATAGTGGTTGCGCTCGACACCGATGCCCTGCTGGCACAGCGGGCACAGGCGGAAGCCGCCTATGCCGCGGCGCAGGTGGCCGTGAGCAATGGCTATTCGCAGTACCAGGTGCAGCTCTATAACTATGGCGGCGGCGCTAGCCCCTGGAATCCATTCGCTTGGTTTGGTCAGGCTCTAGGGGCCATGATGGGCAACCAGCAAAATCCCTGGGCCAATTACCTTGCTGCTCTCGACAATCGCCGCGCCGCTGCCTTGCAGGCACAGGCGCAATTGCAATCGGCAGCCTATCGCATTCGCGAGATCGATGCAGAGATCCGCAATGCGTACGGGGTGTCTCCTTTCTACGGGGTCATTCTGCAGAAGGACGTCAACCCCGGTGATGTGGTGCAACCAGGTCAATCGCTCTTGGTATTGGGAGGGGCTGGCCCCGCACAGGTCCTTGTGCAGGTACCCACCAGCATGAGCGCGGGGCTACGACTCGGCGCTGCCTTGCAAGTCGACAGCGATGGCCGTTTGGTAAGCGCACGGATAGTACAAATCGCGCCCCAGGCGGATGCGCAAACGCACACCATTGCCGTCAAGCTCGCGCTGCCGTCTAATACCGGCATTCGCGCTGGCGATTATGTGACCGTTCATCTACCTGCTGCGCAATCAACATCTCTCGGCGTTGCGATTCCACAATCG
>DDOU01000090.1 GCA_002341825.1 Candidatus Igneacidithiobacillus taiwanensis
TGGTGCCCAGGGGCGGAATCGAACCACCGACACGAGGATTTTCAGTCCTCTGCTCTACCGACTGAGCTACCTGGGCTGGGAGAGTCGCGATTTAAACCGACCCAGCGGCGGAAGTCAAGGCAAGGGCGCGCTGGTATAAGCGGCGGTGGGGTAAGGCGCTTTGTGCTTCGGCAATGCGCACAGCCTGCGCCAGGGGTAGCTCGGCAAGCAGGGGGCGCAGCAGCTGGTCGAGATCGGCTTCCGCGGCTGCGCTGGCTGCCGCTCCGGCCACCACCAAACACATCTCGCCGCGCTGGCGCTCCGGGTGGGCGTTGAGGGTGGCAAGAATTTCCCCCAAGTTCTCGCCAATGCCCTCCTCGTGGAGCTTGGTCAGCTCGCGCGCCAGCACCGCGCCGCGCTCGGCGCCGAACCGATCGCACATTTCTTGCAGGGTATCCAGAATGCGATGGGGTGCCTCGTAAAAAACCAAGGTGCGGGTCTCTTGCGCGAGTTCCTGTAAACGCTGTTGGCGCGCTCCGCTCTTGGCGGGCAAGAAACCTTCGAAGCAGAAGCGGTCGGTGGGCAACCCGGCCAAGGCAAGGGCGGCGAGGAGCGCGGAGGGACCAGGGATGACGGCAATCCGCACGCCGGCCCGACGGAGCTCGCTAACCAAGGGATAGCCGGGATCGGAGATGAGCGGCATGCCGGCATCGGAAATCAGCGCCAGGTGCTCACCGGCGGCGAGCCAGGCGAGAATGCGCGGAATCTGCTCGCGCTCGTTGTGCTCGTGCAGGGGCTCGGTACGCGGCTGCAGGCCGATGCTCTGAAAGAGGCGTTGGGCGTGGCGGCGATCTTCGACCAAAATCCGGTCGGCCTCGCGCAGCACGCGCTGGGCGCGCGGCGAGAGATCCTCCAAATTGCCGATGGGTGTGGCGACGATATCCAACTGGCCACGAGTGATTTCTGCCCTTTCCATCTAATTGCGCACCTGCGGTCTTCTCCCTACACTCTTTCCATGTTCAAACGCTTCCTTTCCACTGCCTCTACCTTCGGGCGCTGGCCCTTGGCGCTGCTGCTGGCAGCGCTGCTCAGCGCCTGCGCCAGTATGCCACACTCCATTGGGGAGGAGAGCCACAAGCACCCATCGGCGCCGGCGCCTGCACCCGTTGCCGAAATCAGTCAGGCGCAGGAAGCCGACCAGCTACTGGCGCAAGGCAAGGATCTTGCCGCGGCCAAGGCCTACATCGAAGCCGCGGCGGCAAGCGGCGCCGACAAGCAGCTCGACTATCTGAGCAAGGCTGCCCAGGCCTCGCTGGCGGGCAACCGACCACAAGTGGCGGAATTGTTGAGTGCCGAAGTCTTACGCCTGAGCCGGGAGCCCGCGCAACGCGCCGAGGCTCTTTGGATACAAGCGCAAGCCTATGAGCGCGATGGGCAGACCAAACTCGCGCGCGGCGCTCTGGCGAGTTTGATCGCCATCGACACGGTCTCCCCGGAGCGCCGTGCCGAGGCGATGGGAAGGCTGGCAAAGATCTATGAGGCCGAGAATCACGATCTCACCGCCCTGGATTTCTTGGTCAAGCGCGACGCGCTGCTCACCGGGGTCGCCAAGGCCGAGAATCGCCGCCGCATTCATGCCCTCCTCGACGCCCAGAGTTCGGCAAAACTGCGCAATTGGCGCGGTCGCAGTGGCGATCCGGTGGTGCAAGAATGGCTGGCGTTTGCGCTCATTGCCCGCGAGCACGTTGAGCCTGCCAATCGGCAAGCCGCCTTTGCNNCATCCGGGGCACCCCGATATCCATTACGACGACGCCAGCGCCAACAACCGTGCCGCGGTTCTGGCACGGGGTGCCATTTGTACCCTGCTTCCCACCTCCGGCCGTTTTGCCAGCGACACCACCGCCTTCGTCGCAGGCCTGCAGGCCGCGGCGCAACAAGAGGCGGGGCCAGCCATCTATCAATTGAGCGACAGCAGCGATCCGGCCCTGAATGCCACCGAATACGCTGCCGGGGTGGAGGCCGGTTGCGCCGCCTTCGTCGGCCCCGCACTGCCGCAAGATATCAATGCCGTGCTTGGCGCCAGACACCCGAGTAATCCGCCCATTCTGCTCCTTGGGGCGGCACAGCCCCACTCGCAGCCCGGAGTCTACGACTTTGACATCAGCCTGCGGGTGACCGCTCGCCAAGTGGCGGAAGACGCGCTACGGGCGGGCTATCGCCAGGCGGCCGTGCTCTATCCCCTCGATGCCGAAGGGGCCGACATGCAGGCGGCCTTTCTCGAGGCGTGGAAGAAGGGTGGCGGCAGCGTGGTGGGAGTCGCGCACTATCGCGATGGCGACACTGCCAGCGCCGTGCAGCGAGCCCTCGGCGTCGCACCATTGGGTGCCAAGACTTTTGTCTTTCTCGTCGCTCCTGCGCAGCGCCTCGCCGACATCATCAGCACGATTCGTGCCCAAACGACGCAGCCGATTCTGCTGGCAGGCATTCCCACCTTTGCCGCAGAGCAGTCCACCAGTATCAGCGATGCTCGGGTCTATGCCTTGGGTTCGCCTTGGGTCTTCGATCCCCAAATTGCCGGTGGTCCGGTAGCACAGGCAGTACGCCAGAGTCTGCCGCAGGCGAGTGCCGCCCAATGGCGAATGGCCGGCCTCGGCGCCGAGGCTTACGGCCTAGTCGCCAAGATCCTGCATATCGCCAAGCCTGCAGGCGCCTCGCCAACGGGGGCCCTCAGCGATCCGCATACCTTGCAAGAGAACAACAAGCGCGACCTACGCTGGGTACGTTGGCATAATGGCAACATCGAGGTTCTGCCCGCCCTGCCGGAGCCGTGAGCGATGCCGTCCCCAACCCAACAAAAAGGCAAGATCCACGAGGCGCGGGCGCAGGCCCTGTTGCAGGCGCGAGGGATGCAAGCAGTGGAGCAGAATTTTCGCTGTCGCTCGGGAGAAATCGATCTCATCGCCCAAGACCGGGATAGCCTCGTCTTTGTGGAGGTGCGCAGCCGCGCCCACGATCGCCAGGGCAATGCCGCTGCCAGCATCGGGCCGCGCAAGCAACAGCGCATCATCCGCGCCGCCCAGGTCTATCTGCTGCGCCATCCCCAGTACCAGAGCTGGCCCTGTCGCTTTGACGTGGTGAGCTTTGACGGCAACGAAGAGGGCGAGTGGATTCGTGACGCCTTTCAGGTGCCCTACCGATGACGACCTCCATTTTTTGGCAAAATCAACTCGCAGAGCATCGTGCCCTGCTGGCGGACTTGGACGCCTTGGCAGGACCCTGCCGACGCGCCGAAGAGAAGATTTGGCAGACCCTACAAGGTGGCGGAAAGCTGCTCTGCTGTGGCAACGGCGGCTCGGCGGGGGACGCCCAACACATTGCTTCGGAACTGGTCAACCGCTTCGAGGGTTGGCGGCGCCCCCTGCCAGCCATTGCCCTGGCCTGCGACGGCGCGGTGCTGACCTCGATTGCCAATGATCTTGCCTACGAGCAAGTCTTTGCCCGCCAAGTGGCGGCCCTGGGCCAAGCCGGAGACGGCTTGCTGGTTTTCAGCACCTCGGGCAACTCGGCCAATATCCTTGCTGCCGTGCGTGCCGCCCAGGAGCGCGGCCTGTGGATCCTCGCCTTTACCGGCCGGGATGGCGGCGCCTTGGCGCCGCTGCTGCGCCCGGGCGACGTCGAGTTGCGGGTAACGCACGAGCGCACCGCGCGTATCCAGGAAGCGCATTTGCTGCTCATCCACAGCCTCTGCGCGGCCATCGACGCGCAAGCAGCAACACCGCAGGCGGCAACTCTCGACGACAAGATCATCAACGACTGGGGGCAACTTGCCGCACGTGTGGCCGCACGGCGGCCCCTGGTCTTCAGCAATGGCGTCTTCGACATTCTGCACCGGGGGCACGTGCAATACCTGCACGAGGCGCGCGCAGAGGGGGCTTGTCTGGTCCTCGCCGTCAACAGCGACGAATCGGTGCGACGACTCGGCAAAGGTGCCGATCGCCCCATCAATAGCCTGGCCGATCGGCAGGGGGTGCTCGCCGGCCTCGCCGCTGTCGACTTCGTCACCTCCTTTACCGACGACACCCCCCTACGCCTGATCGAAACCCTGCGGCCCGATGTGCTGATCAAAGGCGGCGACTGGCCCGTTGAGAAGATTGTGGGTGCCGCCGAGGTGCTCGGCTGGGGTGGGCGGGTGCTGAGCATCCCCTTCCGTCATCAGCGCAGCACCAGCGCCCTGTTGGCACGGATTCGTGAGCGCCAGCCATGAGCGAAGACGCCATTGCCGCCCTCAAGGCCAGCCTGGGTGCGGAACGTGCCCGCGACGATCTCGCCACCCGCAGCCTCTACCGTAGCGACGATACTCCAGAGGAGCATCTGCCCGCGGTGGTGCTTTTTCCGCACAGCCACGAGGAGGTGCAGGCCATCGTCCG
>DDOU01000033.1 GCA_002341825.1 Candidatus Igneacidithiobacillus taiwanensis
CACCAGCTACAAACAAAAGCAACAGGAGGTTTCGGCACTGTGGGGCGATCAGGAGGAATGGCTGCGCTTCAGCATCCGCAACACCGCCGCGAGCGGGGTCTTTTCCAGCGACCGCACCATCCGCGAGTACAACCAGGATATCTGGCACTTGCAACCATTGGTGGCGGAGGGCGGCCGTCTTGATTAGAATCGGCAACCAAATCGATTGCGAGATGTGAAGGAGTTTCGTGAGCAAAGCGTCTGTTCGTCCCGTTGTGCTGCTCATCCTCGATGGCTGGGGATATCGCGAGGCGGCGGAGGATAACGCCATCGCCCAGGCCCATACGCCGAACTGGGACGCCTGGTGGCAACACTACCCCCATACCCTACTACAGGCATCAGAGGCTTCCGTAGGCCTGCCGCGCGGGCAAATGGGCAACAGCGAAGTCGGCCACATCAACATCGGTGCCGGACGCGTCGTCTACCAAGAATACGAGCGCATCAATCGCGCCATTGCCGACGGCAGCTTCTACCGGAATGCCGACCTCGTTTCGGCGGTGGACGCTGCCGCGAGCCGGGGTAAGGCAGTCCATATTCTTGGCCTGCTCTCCCCGGGCGGGGTCCATTCCCACGAGGATCATCTTCTCGCCGGTTTGCGGCTGGCGCGCCGGCGTGGTGCCGAACGCGTCTATCTGCATGCGTTTCTCGATGGTCGCGACACAGCGCCCCGTTCGGCGGCCGCCTCCTTGCAAAAGGTCGAGGCCGTCCTCGCGGAGGAGGGAGGTACACTAGCCACCCTCATCGGCCGCTACTATGCCATGGACCGCGATCATCGGTGGGATCGGATTCAGAAGGCCTACGACCTCATCACCCAGGGCTTGGGGCAAGAGTTCCCTAGCGCCGAAGCCGCCCTCGCAGCGGCGTATGACGAGGTCGAAAGCGACGAGTTCGTTCCGGCATCCCGCATTGGCGCCCCGGTGACGGTCGAGGATGGCGACAGCATTCTCTTTCTCAACTTTCGCTCCGACCGCGCCCGCCAGATTACCCGTGCCTTCGTCGAGCCCGACTTTTCCGGCTTTGTGCGCGCCCGCAGCCCCAAACTTGCGGCCTTCGTCACCCTCACGGAATACAGCGAGCAACTGCCGGTGTCCGTGGCCTTTCCGCCCACCCGCCTGCGTAACACCTTTGGGGAGTGGGTGTCGCGCTTTGGCCTGCGCCAACTACGCATTGCCGAAACGGAAAAATATGCGCATGTCACCTTCTTTTTCAATGGTGGCGAGGAACAGGTATTCGCAGGTGAGGATCGCATTCTCGTGCCTTCTCCTGGGGTTGCCACCTACGACCTGCAACCGGAGATGAGTGTGGGGGATCTTGCCGACCGATTGGTGGCAGAGATCGAAGCACAGCGCTACGATGTCATCATCTGCAATATTGCCAACCCCGATATGGTCGGCCATAGCGGCAAGCTGAGCGCCGCCATTGCCGCCGTCGAGGCCGTCGACCGCGCGCTGGGGCGCATCGTACCCGCCGTTCGGGCGCAGGGCGGCGAGGTGCTGATTACCGCCGATCATGGCAATGTGGAACAAATGCGCGATCCGGAAACCGGTCAGGCGCATACGGCACACACCTGTAATCCGGTACCGCTGCTGTATATTGGGCGACCCGCTCGCCTGCTGGATACCGGCGCCCTCGAAGATCTGGCACCGACCCTCCTCCAACTTCTTGGCCTGCCCCAACCCCCGGAAATGGGTGGCAAAAGCCTGATCGAGAGCGCGTGAACCCCCGTCTTCCTTCCTTCTTTGCCCTCCTTGCTGCACTACTCTGCCTAGATGCCGGGTCCGCCACAGCCAGCGATCTGCCGCAAAAGATCAACGCCAACAAGGCACGCTTGGCGGACATTCATCACAGTGTTTCGGCATTACAAGCACAATTGCAGGAAAAGCAGAAAACCCAAAGCCAGTTGCGTGCCGAGATCCAGCAATTGGACGTGCGCATTAAAAGTACCCAGGATAAACTCCATAAGATCGAAAACGAGCGGCAACAGACCCGGGCGCAAATCGCCAAGCTACAGCAGCAGATCGACCAATTACAGCAAACACTCCAGCAGCAGAAGCAGATCCTCGCAGACCAACTGCGTGCCGCCTACATGCTTGGCGGCGAAACGCCTTTGGCGGTGTGGCTGCAAACGGAAAAACCGGCGGAAATTGGTCGGTTGAGCGTGTATTACCAGAGTTTGGCGCGGGCACGCCTGGAGCTGATCAGCAAAACGCAAAGCACCACAGCGCAGATTGCCGAGAGGCAGAAACAAAAAAAGCAACAAGAAGCACAGCTGACCCAACTCGCTCAGCAAACCCAGACGCAGGAAAACACCTTGCAGGCTCAGCGCAACCAGCACGCCAATCTTGAGGAGCAACTAGTGCGGCGCATTGCTGCCGATCGGGCAAAAATTGCCAGCCTCGAAGCCAATGCCAACATCCTCAATGGCTTGGTGAGGCGTCTGACCGCTCAGTACAGCCAACAGTTGGCCGCCGAAAGGGCGGCGGCCAAGCGGGCGGCGGAGGCAGCAGCGCGCAAACGCGCTGAAGAACAGCGCCTGGCCGCCGAGCGCCGGGCAGCAGCGCAAGAAGCGGCGGCACGTGCGGCAGCGGAACGGCGTGCCGCCGCCCGCGCTGCCGAGAAGAAACGCGCCGAAGAGCTGCAAGAGCAGTTGCATCGAGCACCCCTGCCGAGCAAGCCGGTCACCCCGGCGCCGATCACGACGGCCCCAGTCCAAGCAACGCCCATGGAGCCCACTCCTCCGACCAGCCCACCACCGAGTGTTGCCGTTGGACACGGCAGTTTTCCGCCGCCGGTGAACGCTCCTGTACAGCATCTCTTTGGTACCCCGCGCGTTGCCGGTGGGCCGGCTTGGGAGGGAGTGACCTTTGCCGCGGCCGCAGGCACCCCGGTCCATGCCATCGCACCGGGTATGGTGCTCTATGCCGGCCCTCTCACCGGATATGGGGAGATCGTCATCGTCCAGCAGGCGGATCTGGTGCTGGCAATTTATGGACACCTGGCCCAGCCACAGGTGCGGGTCGGGCAGAAAGTGCAGACAGGGAGTTTGCTCGGCAGTGTCGGCAGCGGCGGAGCAATGCAGAACGATGGCCTTTACCTCGAAATTCGCAGCCATGGACATCCCGTCAATCCCTTGCAATACCTGCGCTGATCCTTATGCCTTTGGAGGCCGCATGACCCGCCGTATCCTGCAGCTTTGTCTACCCTTCCTGGTATTCGGGACGCTGGCGATGAGCAGCCCCCCGGCCTGGGCAGACGACGGCAAAAATGCCGAAATTCCGCTGCGAGAAATCCAGACCCTGAGCGAGGTCTTTGCTCTGATCAAGGCCGACTATGTGGACCCCAGCTCCAATCAGAAGCTCATGCAGGGGGCGATTGCCGGCATGGTGCAGTCCCTCGATCCGCATTCTGCCTACCTAACCCCGGAAGAGTGGAAAAAGATGCAGGAGGTTACCGATGGTCGCTTCGGCGGGGTGGGCATCGAGATCACCCCCGATCATGGCCTCTTGCGGGTGGTGACGCCCATCGACGGCACGCCGGCGGCCAAGGCAGGGATCCGCGCCGGTGATGTGATCGTCAAGATCAATGGCAAAGCGGTGGAGGGGCTGGGTCTGGAAAAGGCTGTCGATGAGATGCGCGGCAAGCCCGGTAGTAAAGTTACCCTCACGCTGTTGCGACCACATAGCAATGTTCCCCTACAGCTCACCCTGACCCGCGCCATCATCAAGGTCCAAAGTGTGCGTTTTCAAATGATTGCCCCGGATTATGGCTACCTGCGCATCAGTCAATTCCAAGACAATACCGGTACCGCCGTGCAAAATGCCGTCAAGCAGCTGGAAAACGACGCCAACGATAAACTCAAAGGACTCATTCTCGATCTCCGCAATAACCCCGGTGGGGTGTTGCAAGCCGGAGTAGAGACCGCCGACGCCTTCCTCGATACGGGCCTGATCGTCTATACCAAAGGACGCACTGCCAATAGTGCCATGCGCTTTCGTGCCCATGGACCCGACCTGCTCTTGCACAACGCCCCGCTCGTCGTGCTGATCAATGGCGGTACCGCTTCGGCGGCAGAGATCGTCACCGGAGCGCTGAAGGATAACGGCCGTGCCCTGGTTCTCGGCAGCCGTAGCTTTGGCAAGGGATCGGTGCAGTCGGTGATTCCGCTGGACAATGGCGGTGCCCTCAAGCTGACCACCGCCTTGTACTACACCCCGGCAGGCTGCTCCATTCAGGGGCAAGGCATCGTTCCCAACGTCGCCGTCGTCCCGAGCAACCCCGAAGAGCGGAAGATCGATAGCGTCTTGCTCAAAGAATCGGAGTTACCCGGCATGCTGCAGGCGCAGGATCCCTGCCAAAAAATCAAGCCGCAGGTGGAAATCCCGGAGCCTCCCCTGTCCGCGAAAGCGGCGGAGAATGCGACGGCCAGCGAGGGACCCAACCTCGCTACCGACTTCGTCTTGCGCAAGGCCCTGGAGATCCTCGAGGGACAGCCGGTGGATACCCTGCAGAACGGCAAGACCGTCAAACAGGTCATTCCCCTTCCCGTTTACAGGGGCGGGGATAAAAAACCCGAGAACAAGGTCAAAGCCGCATAGATTGGGTTTGCGGACAGAGCATGGAGATCAGTACTCCCCAAGTCGTCATCCCCCTTGCCGCTGGCTGCGAGGANNGGAAGTGGTCATTTGCGCCGATATTCTGCGGCGCGCCGGGGCAGAGGTCAGTTTGGCGGGCATCGATGGCGATGCTGCCGTAACCGCCTCGCGCGGTGTCGTTCTGCTGCCCGATTGCAGCTGGGAAGCACGGCGCCAAGCGCCGATGGATCTGTTGTTGCTGCCGGGAGGCGCGGGTGGGGTGGAGCGGCTACGGCAGTGCAGCAGTCTGCTGGCCCTGTTGCGGGAGCGCATGCGCAATGCCGCACCGGTGGCCGCCATCTGTGCTGCCCCTTCCCTGCTCGCCGGGCAGGGTCTTCTTGCCGGCAAGAGGGTAACCGGCTATCCCGGCACCCTTGATGCGGCGAGTGCGGAATATCGCTACTGCAGCGATCCGGTGGTGGTCGATGGCTCCCTGACCACGTCTCGTGGTCCGGGAACCGCCATCGATTTTGCCTTGCAGCTGGTCGCGCAGCTCTTTACTGCCGAGCGACGAGCGGAGGTGGAAAAGGCATTGCAAAGGCCAGCAGTTTACCTTTCTTCT
>DDOU01000152.1:0-1566 GCA_002341825.1 Candidatus Igneacidithiobacillus taiwanensis
ACGTTTACCGGCATAGATATCCTGACCGTATGAGTATTGTACTAGAAAAATTGTGAGTTATTTGGCTACGTTGCTGCTTTTCAGAACTGCCCTCGTATTGAAATCATCCAGCGCAGCAAGACAACTGCTTTACATCTTTGCTGAACGTCTGGGCGGCCAGCTTCAGGCCCTCGACCATAGTGAGATAGGGGAATAACTGATCGGCTAGATCCTGTACGGTCATCCGATTGTGGATCGCTAAGGCCGCCGCCTGTATCAGCTCCCCTGCCTCTGGGGCAACCGCCTGCACACCAAGCAGCCTTCCCGTGGCAGCTTCAGCTACCAATTTGATAAAGCCGCGCGTGTCGAAGTTCGCCAAGGCTCTTGGCACATTATCGAGGGTAAGGGTGCGGCTCACCGTTGTGATCCCTTGCTGCCGGGCTTTCGCTTCGCTATATCCAACGGTAGCCACTTGCGGATCTGTGAAAACCACTGCCGGCATGGTCGAGAGATCCAGCGCAGCCTCGCCACCGGTCATATTGATGGCGGCTCGAGTGCCACCCGCTGCAGCCACATAGACAAACTGAGGCTGGTCGGTGCAGTCACCTGCGGCAAAGATGTTTGGCGCACTGGTGCGCAACTCTTTATCAACGATGATGGAACCATGAGAGTTCGCCTCTACACCAGCAGCTGCAAGATTCAAGCTTCGGGTGTTAGGCGCCCGACCCGTGGCAACCAAGAGCCGGTCGGCGCGGAACAGACCCTCTTTTGTCGTGAGTTGGAATTCCCCATCTCGGTAATCGACGCGCTTGACTTGCGTATTCTCCCGCACGACGATTCCCTCCTCCCGGAAGGCATTGGTAATTGCCTCGCCGATCGCAGGGTCCTCCTGACTAAGCAAGACGCTGCGCGCAAGAATGGTCACCTGACTCCCGAGACGAGCAAAGGCCTGGGCGAGTTCCACCGCTACGACGGAAGCGCCGATTACCACGAGTCGACTCGGGATTGAATCACTTGCCAGGGCCTCAGTGGAGGTCCAGTACGGAGTATCTGCCAGTCCTGGTAACGGCGGGATAGCGGCACTTGCTCCGGTGGCGATCAGACAACGGTCGAAGAGTATTGCGCGAGCGCTGCCGTCGGCAAGCGCTACGGAAAGGGTTTGCTCATCCAGAAATCCAGCTTCACCGCGCAAGACAGTGATAGCCGGCGTCTGCGCCAGGATCCCCTCGTACTTGGCGTGGCGCAACTCCTCGACACGACTTTGCTGCTGAGCCAATAGTGATTCGCGGCAAATCGTCGGTGCTTGGGAGGTGATTCCGGCATCAAAAGGGCTTTCGCGTCGTAGATGGGCGATATGCGCGGCGCGGATAAGAATTTTGGAGGGCACGCAACCGATGTTGACGCAGGTGCCACCGATCGTACCTCGTTCAATGAGGGTTACCCGGGCACCGCGCTCCACCGCTTTCAGCGCGGCAGCCATTGCCGCACCGCCACTGCCAATGATGGCGACATGCAGTGGCTCGGATTCCGCCGGAAGGCGTGCAGAATCAGACACATTGTCCTGCTTCATTTCGGCACCAAAACCTG
>DDOU01000152.1:1600-2333 GCA_002341825.1 Candidatus Igneacidithiobacillus taiwanensis
GTTGGCCAGCGACACCTGGGCGCTGTCGACACCTGGAATAGCCATCAGCGCCTTCTCTACACTCTGGGCACAATGCGCACAGGTCATCCCGGTGATAGAGAAAACAATTTTTTGCGACACGATAGACTCCTTGCTTAGCAGTTTGAGGGATGGTTATTGCCAGAAGGCAGCGCACAGCGTTTGTGAGCGGGGCGGAAGAGATCCCAAAGGGCAAATAGGACCATCGCAACGAGCCCGGCATAGAACAGGGTGCGCGCCACATCGGGCAACAAAATATGATGGGTCATGCCCTGGTCTCCCACCAGCGCCACGATTGGTCCTAAGGAGCCGAGTGCTGATCGCTGCCACTGGTGATGGAAAAACCATCCTAAGCCGTTCGCCAATAGGGCGATCACCAAAAACGCCGGAATGAGAATGTGCACGAAAAGCCCTTCCCAGCGACTGAGAAATCCCAGGCCGACGGCCGCTCCAATGCTAGCAAGCGCCGGAAAACACATTGCACAACTCAAGCTCGAAATAATCGTGCCGAGTACTCCGGTCTTATCGAGGATGCGGGACAGTAAAATGTTATTCATTGGCTCCTCCTAGTGCAGGCAAGTGGGGTTCATCCACACTTGATACCGAAGACCCTATTACCGTAGTCTGGTACGGAGTCAAGGAGGGTGTATCCCGTGCCATCTCTTACTATTGGTGCTTTGGCAGAAGCTGCCGGAGTACACGTCGAAACCATCCG
>DDOU01000152.1:2373-4104 GCA_002341825.1 Candidatus Igneacidithiobacillus taiwanensis
TACGGACAATCGGACCTGGAGCGATTGCGCTTCGTGAAATCGGCGAAAGGGCTGGGCTTCAGCTTGGAGGAAATCGGACAACTCCTGAAACTTGCCGATGGTACGCATTGTCGCGAGGCTGCAGAATTGGCCGCGCAGCATCTCTTGAGTGTGCAAGCGCGCTTGTGCGAACTACATCGAATAGAGGGTGCTTTGCTACAGCAGCTTGAGGCGTGCAAATCCCGGCAGGGAAATTACCCTTGCCCGCTCATCGAGTCATTACGAGAGCATGCAAGAGACTGCTAATTACCACTTACCAGACAAATAATTCGTTGTAATAAAGATAAATATTTCTTTTTCTGGAAAACATGAGGGGAATGGTAAACATAATCAAACGTCCGCTTTCAGATACCGTCTTGAGCGAGGTTATGCAAGCCCAAATTTGGGATCGAACGGCTTCCCAGACTTGAGGACACCAAAAACTAGATGCAGAAGCCTACGCATAGCCGCAACGACCACCTGCATGGGACGCTTACCTCTGGCCAACAGCCTATCGCAAAAGGCTGCGATGATTGGGTTATGGTGTTTCGCTACCACTGCCGGCAGATAGAGGGCCTTGCGCAGTAGGGTATTTCCCGTTTTTGCGATTGGACTCTTTCCCGCCCACTGGCCAGATTGTCGTATACGAGGATTTAGGCCAACGTAGGCAACGACCTGCTTTGCTGAGCGAAACCGTTCTACTGGACTGAGGAAGGCCAACAAGGTGGCGGCGGTATTATCAGCGATGCCTGGAATACTGGATAGCAGTTCCCTTTGTTCTTTGAGCCTAGGATGTTGATCGATATGAATATGGATCTGTAGACGAACCATCTCTATCTGTTGCTCAATGAACTGCAGGACTGCCTCCACGGATTCTCGCGCTGGCCCTGTAGCAGCCTCCAGTCGGCTGTTTTCCATTGTTTGGAGCCCCAAGAGATCCTCCAGCCGCTGCACCAATGCCTGGAGGGTGGCGATCTCCTCTGCTGGCGGTGCCCATGGCGCAGGACGGTGCATCCGGCAATAACGGGCGATAAGCCGGGCATCGGCCTTATCCGTTTTGGCCCGGTTCAGCTCTGTCTTGCCAAAGGCGTGAATCTGGGCCGGGTTAACCACACTAACAAGCAGCTGCTTTTGGACCAGAAAATGGGCCAGGTCACGCCCGTAGGCACCTGTGGTTTCCATGCAGAGATGGGCTCCAAGGGCATCGTATTTAGCCAACCAATCTAAGAACTGGTGGCATCCCGGTGCCGTGTTGGGAAAGACCTTGCTGCGATATTTGTCTTCTGAGTTTAAAAGCGCTGCATCGAACTTGGCCTTGGCCATGTCAATGCCGACGAATAAGGTATGCGTCATGCCAGTCTCCTCAAAAAAGATAGCGGCGATCAACGGACCATGCCGGTTCATCCTTATCTGTTCAGGCTCTTGCCTATGGCAGGCCTTGGATACCGTCCGAACTGATGGCAAAGTTGAGGCTGGCGATTAATCTGAAAGTCAGGATCGGTGTCCTTAGTCTAAACACAATCTTGCCTGAATCCCCCCGGTTTTCGTGGAGGCTCTGAAGTGNNGCTCCGGGGATCAACCGAAGGGTACCAATCCGTGGGGATTGATTCCAAGACATAAGTCTGAACCTGCCGTTCCTAGATTCGATGGTTCCTCCTGGGGACCAAGCAGGCAAGGCTCGCTGCATGTCCAGACTATATTGCCCATGAGCAA
>DDOU01000002.1:0-588 GCA_002341825.1 Candidatus Igneacidithiobacillus taiwanensis
CTGACCGGTAAGCAGCAAAAACTTTTCCTGCAGGGCTTCGGGCGACTCCGGGTTGGCTGGGTCGAGCTCGATGCAGTCCACCGGACAAACCTCCTGACATTGTGGGGTGTCGTAGTGGCCGACGCACTGGGTGCAAAGCCCTGGCTCGATGACGTAGATTTGGGCCCCCATATGAATGGCGCCATTGGGACACTCGGGTTCGCAAACGTCGCAGTTGATGCAGGTGTCGAGAATGTGCAAAGACATGAGAATTCGCCCTAAATGAAATTGGACCTATTCTATCCTTTTCTCCTCTGCGGGGGCAAAGCGCTGGCGTAGGGCGTCGGCGACCACTGGCTGCACAAAGGCGCCCACATCCCCGCCCAAGCGGCTGATTTCCCGAACCAGGCTCGAAGACAGGAAGGTGTAGGCATCGGAGGTCATCAGGAAGAGGGTTTCCACATGCAAGTCCATGCGCCGCTGAATGGAAGCGAGCTGGAACTCGTGTTCAAAGTCGGAGACCGCGCGCAAGCCGCGTAGAATCACCCGCACCCCTTCCTCGGCAAGCAGGTGGAGGAGCAGGCCCTGAAAAGGCCGTACCCGCACCCC
>DDOU01000002.1:660-1492 GCA_002341825.1 Candidatus Igneacidithiobacillus taiwanensis
GACCACCTCGTCGAAGAGCTCCACCGCTCGCCGCACCAAGTCTTCATGCCCCAGGGTGATGGGGTCGAAGGTACCTGGGTAGACGATGCGGCGCGGACGGGGACTCGGATTCATGCGCTGCTCCTCTGCTGCAGAAGAAGGTAATGGCTGTCGCCACAATGCCCCTGACGATGGATCTGCCACTTGGCGGGCAAATCGGCGGCGGACCAGATCTCGGTAGCGCTCGCCTCGAGATACAGCCAAGCGCCAGGCCGAAAAGGCCCTGGTTGGGCGAGCAATACGGGCAGCAGCCGCTGCGGCCAGCCCTGGGCGAAAGGCGGATCGGCAAGGATCAAATCATAGCAGGGTAGACTTGTCGATAGGGTCTGCAGGGCATCATGGCCAATCAGCCGGGTGCGCGGGTCGAGACCGCAAAGGGTAAGGTTTTCGGACAGTATCTGCCGATGCTGAGGCGATTTTTCGACAAAATCCACGCGCGCGGCCCCCCGCGACCAAGCCTCGAGTCCAAGGGCTCCACTTCCTGCAAACAGGTCGAGGACCACTGCCCCAGAGATCTCTGCCGCCAACCAATTGAAGAGGCGCTCCCGAACGACCCCAGGGGTTGGCCGTAGGGCGTCGCCGCGAGGAGTGCGTAAGCTGCGGCCGCGACAGCGTCCGGCAATGATGCGGATACTCATGGCATTTTCAAAAGATTGTTCGTCTTCGCCCTTCGCGAGATAATGCGCGCTGACAGCAACAATGAGGCAGGCCCCAGGATCATGGTTTTTGGCTGGTTCAAGCGTAACAAAAGCGCTCCCGAAGAGGAAACGCCACCCGCGTCCATCGCGCCCGT
>DDOU01000002.1:1645-2681 GCA_002341825.1 Candidatus Igneacidithiobacillus taiwanensis
AGCGGTCTTGCCCGTTCCCGCGAGCAGCTCAGCGAGGGTGTGGCTCGTTTGGTTCTGGGCAAGAAGGAAATCGACGAAGACCTGCTCGAAGAACTCGAAGCCATCCTGCTGCAATCCGACGTTGGCGTGCCAGCCACCCGCGGTATCATGGAGGCCGTTACCCAGAAAGTACGCAGACGCGAACTCACCGACCCCGCCGCCCTTCAGCAGGCCATTCGCCAGGCCCTGCTCGATCTCCTGCGGCCGCGCGCCTTGGCCTGGGCGCCGGTCAAAGGCAAAACCCAGGTGCTGATGATGGTGGGGATCAACGGCGCTGGTAAGACCACCACCATCGGCAAACTCGCCGCACGCTGGAAGGCGGCGGGGTTTCAGGTGCTGCTCGGGGCAGGTGATACCTTTCGTGCCGCCGCCGTCGAGCAGTTGCAGGGCTGGGGAGCGCGGGTGCAGGTGCCGGTCATTGCCCAGGGCAGCGGCGCCGATAGCGCCTCGGTGCTCTACGACGCCTTTTCTGCCGCGCGGGCCCGTGCTGCCGACCTGCTCATCGCCGATACCGCCGGGCGCTTGCACACCCAAAACCACCTGATGGAAGAGCTCAAAAAGGTGAAACGGGTGCTCGGCAAGCAGGACCCGGAAGCACCCCACCAGATCTGGTTGGTGCTCGATGCCGGCACTGGGCAAAATGCCCTGCAGCAGGCCCAGCAGTTTCATGCCGCGGTGGGGCTTACCGGCATTTGTATCACCAAGTTAGATGGCACCGCCAAGGGCGGCGTGGTTGCGGCCATTGCCCAAGCCTTGCCGGTACCGATCCGTTTCATTGGCGTTGGCGAGGCCGTAGAAGATTTGCGACCCTTTGATGCCGAGGCCTTTGTCGATGCGTTGTTTGCGCGGGAGTCCGCATGATCGAATTCATCAATGTCACCAAGCATTATCCGGGGCGACGCCATGTCTTGCGCGAGCTGAACCTGCGTCTCGATAAAGGCGAGATGGTCCTGCTTACCGGCCCCTCGGGGGCAGGCAAGAGCACCTTGCTCAAACT
>DDOU01000002.1:2726-2929 GCA_002341825.1 Candidatus Igneacidithiobacillus taiwanensis
CGGCGGCATATTCCCGCCTACCGACGCCGCGTGGGAGTGGTCTTTCAGGACCACAAGCTGCTGATGGATCGCAATGTCTACGACAATGTCGCCCTTACCCTGCAGGTAGCCGGCATGTCGCCTCGCCAGCTCGACAATCGGGTGCGTGCCGCCCTCGACAAAGTGGGGTTGAGTGAACACTGGCGCGAATTCCCCGCCACCCT
>DDOU01000143.1:0-6353 GCA_002341825.1 Candidatus Igneacidithiobacillus taiwanensis
CGACTGGCTCATCTTCTACAACGCCGAACGACCACACCATCGACTCGGACAACAAGCACCACTATCCTTCCTCCTCCAACATCACCCCGAGTGCCAAAGGTGGTGGACTTATACATTCTATTGAGATTTGTGCGTTTTTTCGCATAGAATACGGGCACGGTATGCCCTGGTACATATCTGCTGCCCTTTGGGCGAAGGTGCAAGGGCAACGTATGTGCCGTAGTTTTGATTTTTTGCTCGTTATTCCACCCAATATGAGGAGATCGTTATGAGCAAGTTGACCACCACGTTGAAAGTTGCTGCCCTGATTCTGCCCCTCGGTCTTGCTGGTTGCGCCACCAGCTCCGACTTGGCCAAGGTTGCCGCCAAGGCTGACGCCGCGCAGTCGACCGCCAACGAGGCGCTCGCCAAGGCCAATGCTGCGCAGAACACTGCCAATGACGCCCTGAGCAAGGCCAATGCCGCGCAGAGCACGGCCGATCAGGCCATGAGCACCGCCAATGCCGCCAACCAGAAGGCTGAAGAAGCCAACGAGAAGGTGGAGCGGATGTTCAAGAAGGCGATGATGAAGTAAGGCTTATTGCCTTGTTGTATCAGGGCCCCACTCGGGGCCCTTTTTGTTGTTTATAGCAGACTCCCGGTCGATTGGGCACGAAGGACGACGAGGGTAGGTACCCCATCTGCCTGACGCAAGATCCGTAGGGCCTCCGTCCACGAGATCTCATAACCTGCGGGAATTTTGGCCTGTAACCACNNGCGGCTTCTTCCTCGCTGGAGGATTGCGGTGCATGCAGGGGAGGAAACACCTGCAGATAATACTCGCCCTCTCGTTCTCCCCATAACCAGGGCTGGTCCACCACCTCTACCGGGGTACCAACCGGAACCTGCTGAAAGAGGCTCTCGATGTCTTTGGGGAATAGGCGGATGCAGCCGTGACTGACACGCATCCCAACACCATAGGGCTTGTTGGTGCCGTGGATCAAATAACCCGCCCAGGCGAATTTGAGGGCATAGAGCCCCAGGGGATTATCGGGTCCGGCGGCAACGACAGCGGGTAGGGGGTCGCCGTTTTCGGCATGTTCGGCGCGAATGCTCGCTGGCGGTGTCCAGGTTGGATTGCGCACTTTGCTAACGATCTTGGTTTTTCCCAGAGGAGTAGACCAACCCTCGCGCCCAATACCGATCGGAAAGGTCTCGACCACCGCGCGATCTGCCGGGTAGTAGAAGAGGCGCATGGCCGGGAGATTGATGACGATCCCGCGCCGAGGAGCGGCGGGTAAAATATACTCACTGGGAATCAAAACGCTGGCTCCGACTTTGGGCAACCAAGGGTCGATGCCAGGGTTGGCTGATTTCAAAGCATCGTAGCCAACGTCTTGGTCTCGAGCGATATCGACCAAGGTATCTTCCTGTTGCGTTGTAATGTAATGAATGGCACCAACCATGTTATCCTTGCCCTGGGGTAGGGCGTAGGTGGCAGCTGACGCCTGCAGACAAGAAAGGCCGAGGAGCAGGAACAGAGCGAAAGGCCAGCGCATGCGAGACTCCTGTAAGACTACACTCGAAAAGTATTCTGCCAGAGCGACGNNGGCAAGCGGTAGAAGGCATCGAATACCGTGCCGAAGCGCGTAATCCTTCCACCTTCTGGCCCGTCTAGTACCTCCGCCTGGGAAAAGCTGCCCAATATGGGACAGCGGGGAAAACGACTTCGCCAAAGGCGTAGATCATTTTCGGCGCTCGGAAAAAAGTCGCTGGCGCGCCCGGTAGAGCTGCTGATCCAGGCAAAGTCTGGTGGCCCTTGCTCTGTGTCGAGAAGTTCGAGAGCGGCGCGGGTATCGCGCAGGGCGGCTTCGGGATTGCGCCAAGCAAGAAAAACCTGGGTATTGGCAGTGAGCGGACGCTCCAACCACAAGCCGCTGCGGTTGGTGTCGGTGGCCAGAATCTGCACGTAGCGAACGTGCGATTGGGCATCTCGCTCGCCGAGGAGCAGGCGATCGAGGGGCAGGCGCTTGGCCTCGCGCAGGGCAAAGGGAATGTTGCGCGCTAGTAAGGGGAGGGCGGAGTAGCGCTCCAATTGCAGCAGGAGTGCGCCCTCCTGTCGATAATGGGGAAAGAACTCCGTTAGCGGGCTGATGCCCGTAGAGACCAATTGGCGATGCGTAATAGGTCCGAGAAAAGCGGTATGCAGCAGTTGGTGGGACTGCGGGTAGCGCCAGAACCAGGACTGTTTGCCGCTAATGAGTCCAAATTGCCCCCGTTCATGCGCGGGTAACTCGCCCCCATCCAGGTACTGCGGCTTGGCCCAAAGCAGGGAAAGTGTGCCTTGATCCCCCAGCCCCAGGGGCGGAGCCAGCAGCCAAAGAGCGCAGGCGGGTTGAGCAAAGACGATGTCGTCGTTGGCCAGGAGGCCAGGAAAGGATCCCGCGCGAATTTGCGGACATTGCAGACGCTTTGCCAAGCGTTGCAGGGCAGCGCCGGGCAGGGGCAGCTGGGCCGGGCTGAACAGGATCAGGGCACCACTGACGCGTGCCCGGGCGCCGCCCAAGGCCTTGTCCAAGGCCTGCTCGAGGAGGCGCTCCGGCCGCTGACTTCCCGCCGCGAAACCCGTAAGGATCATCGCGTTACGACAGTTCTTTGTGCGGCCAAGCGCAGCAATCTTGCAAGGTACAGTCGCGACAACGCGGACGGCGCGCCGTACACACGTAGCGTCCGTGCAAAATCAGCAAATGATGGGCATCTCGCCGATAGGCTTCGGGTACCACCTCGAGGAGGCGCTCTTCGACNNGCCTGGCGCAATGCCTAGACGGTTACCCAAGCGAAAAATGTGAGTATCGACGGCAATGGTAGGCTCGCCAAAAACCGTGTTGAGTACCACATTTGCGGTTTTTCTTCCCACGCCGGGTAGGGCCTCCAGGGCCTTTCGATCATGGGGTACTTCGCCCCCATGCTGATGCAGAATTTGCCCAGCCAAGGCATGGACGTTGCGGGCTTTGGTATTGAAGAGTCCTAGATGACGAATCTCCGCGCGGATTTGCTCCTCGCCCAAATCCCAGAGACTTTGCGCATCCGGAGCGCGGGCGAAGAGCCGAGCGGTACACTGATTGACGGCTTTGTCGGTGCTTTGCGCCGACAGCACCACGGCGACCAAGAGTTGAAACGGCGTTGCATACTGCAATTCCGTCTGCGGAGCGGGGATGCTTGCTCGCAGAGCAGCAAAGCAACGCTCAATGGTCTCCTGGTCCATACGCGGTGCCGCGGTGACCGCGACCTGTCTTTAGACGTGGCGGTAGCGACCGATTTCCGGGGCCTCAGGACGAGGATGCTCGGCAGCGACGGCATCGGCCGCTTTTACCCAGTGGTGGTGCTCTTCTTCTAGGGCGTGCAGGGCATCATGATCGAGCTTGGGGAGGATGGCACCCTTGATGAATTCGCCAAGATCGAGCAAGCGCGTGGCAATGGCATAGCCATGCAGGTGGAAGTCGTGATCGGCATGGGTGCCGAAGTGCGGATGTTCGCCAGCGAAAAGCACGCCTTTGCTTGCTTGCAAATCGGGATCGGCCTGGACAAATTTCTTCGTCCACTCGAACCAGTGCTCGAAATACACCTTTTGCGCCTCGAGGCTCCAGTTATGGGCTTCGAAAAAGGCGTAAACAGAAACGCGGTTGGCTTTGCCCGAAAACGGAAAATGACCTGCCATGGAAAGCTCCTCTGTGCAAAAAATCCGGCCGATTATAGCCCCATTTTCACTTTTGCGGATAGCAAGGGATTTTTTAGCGGGGATAACCCTCGCCAATGACCTTCGCCCCTGCCTGTCAAGGCCATTCTCAGCCACCGCCGAGAATGCGATGGTACAGCGCTACATATTCCTGTGCCGCTCGTCGCCAGCCGTAGTCTCCGGTCATGCCCCGGCGCTGCAGCTCCCGCCAGTGATCTTTATGCTGATAATGACGTAGTGCACGGTGAATGGCGTCGCGCAGTCCTTCCCGGGTGGCCGGGGCAAAGGCAAAGCCATTGCCGCCTCTGGCGTCGTAATCGATGTCGCGAACCGTATCCGCCAGACCGCCGGTGCTGTGCACGATGGGCGGACTGCCGTAACGCAAACTGAACATCTGGTTGAGGCCACAGGGCTCAAAGCGGGACGGCATCAGAAAGGCATCGATGCCTGCCTCGATGCGGTGCGCGAGGCTCTCGTTGAAGCCGATATAGGCGGCAGCCTGCCGTGGAAAGTCCTGCGCCAATCGACGGGCGGCATCCTGATATTGCGCCTCGCCGCTACCAAGGAAAATCAGCTGGATTCGCTCCCGCAGCAGTTCCGGCGCCAGATCAAGTACAAGATCGCAACCTTTTTGCTCCACCATGCGGCTGATCATACCGAGAACGAAGACCTCAGGATCGGGATAGAGACCGAGCTGATGTTGCAGCGCCGCTTTGCAGCGTGCTTTGCCGCGCAAATCCTGCACATGATAATGGGCGGGCAGATAGGGGTCGGCAGACGGATTCCAGCGCGCGTCATCGATGCCATTGAGAATGCCCGTCAAAACGCCGCTGCGCGCGCGTAGCAGGCCATCGAGTCCCATGCCGAAGGCCTCGCTTTGAATTTCTTGGGCATAACTTGGGCTGACGGTGCTGAGGGCATCGGCATAAACCAAGCCCGCCTTGAGGAAAGAAAAACTGCCGTAGAGCTCGGTGCCAGCGGGGTGAAAATCGGCGGCGGGAAGGTGTAATGCAGCGCGGACGTTGGGGGAGAAACGCCCCTGGTAGGCGAGATTATGGATGCTGAGCAAGGTTGCCGGTCTTGCTGCGCCGACGCGGCTTTCGAGGGCGAGCAGGTAGGGCGCCAGTGCGCCCTGCCAATCGTGGGCATGGACCAGATCCATCCGCCCCGGCAAAAAGGGAATGCGCCCTTGCGCGAGTTCCACTCCCATGCGGTTGAGATAGGCAAAACGCAGGGCATTGTCGGGCCAATCTTCGCCGTGGGCATTTTGGTAAATGCCGCCGCGCTCGTAGAGCTCTGGCGCGCGCACGAAGAGGGTGTGGGGGTCTTGCGCCAAGCTCCAGAGCTCGGCCTGACGGTCGGTATAGGGAGGGGTAAAANNCCAGGTTTCGATCCCGAGTGCACGCAATTGCCCTGGGAGCGCGCCGATGACGTCGCCAAGGCCGCCGGTCTTGGAGTAAGGCGCCATCTCCGACGCCAAAAAGAGAACCCGCACGTTGTTGCTCCTGCACCGAAAGAAATTGCGCTAAAAGTAACACCGGCCACCGTCGTCGGCCACTTTTGAAAGTTCCTTGGCGCTGCCGTAGTATGCCGCGATACCCGATTTGTGTGAGGATCAAAATGGATATCTGTGCGCGCTTCAAGGAGTTTCGCGATCGCGGCCGTTGTGTGGTCTATTTTCCCAACACCCATGCCGAGGAGGAGCCCGAGGCCTACAGCGCCTTTCTCGCCCTCATGCGGGTACAAATGGGGATCATGATTTTGGCTCCAGATCGGGAAGAGCGTTTTGAGCCCATCTACCGCGATGCGCTCAAATACCACTTGCAGACCATTCGCCATAGCCGTCTCTTTACCAGCTATGTGCCGATCAAATCGCGGGTGTACTTTGTAGAGACCATTGCAGTGCGCGATGCCTTTTATGCCTGTGCGGACTTTTGCGTGCCGGGAGGAACATTGGTGGGCGGTGAGGTGGACCTGCAAAGCCCCATCCGCGCCGGTTGCCCCATCCTCTTTGGGCCGAAGATGCCAGACAACGCCGATCGGCGTGGGCTGCTCGCTGCCGGGGCGGCGCGCTATGCCGAAACGCTCGAAGATATCGTCGAGCAGGCGCGGGATTGGCTCAAAGACCCAGCAAGTGCCAAGGCGGTTGCCGCCAAGGCGCAAGACTGGTGGCGTGCCCAGGGGCGCAGTTTGTAGCCGCTATCTGCCGCTCTTGATGCGGAAGGGGTAGAGAGACTCGTAAAAGTTATCCATGGCCGCGCCTTGGGTGTCGTAGCCCGTAACCTGCAGGCGATGGTCGATCACTTGGATGTACACGTGGCAGGCGCGCTGGGATGCCTGCTGCGGGGCCGGGCCGAGCACAAAAGCGGGGCCGGGGGCACCACAAGCCGGCGTTGCCGCAACCGCATTCCACTCCTGCAGCAAGGCCTGACTCCAACGTGTGGCATCGCCCGCAAGCCAGAGGGCGCGATAGTCTTTCCAGGCGAGCAAGGTCTGCTGATGGGCGTTGGCGTCGCTACCGTCGAGCTCCAGCTGCCGCTTGTGCAAAAAATCGAGAGAGTCGAGAGCGATACTCAAGTTGTTGCGCACGGTTGCCTGGGCCTCGATGACTTGCCAACTGAGTACTGCAGCAAAGACT
>DDOU01000143.1:6558-6840 GCA_002341825.1 Candidatus Igneacidithiobacillus taiwanensis
TTGCCATTGATAGTGGCAGGCTCGATCATCGGCAGGTAGTGGATCTTGTGGTCGCTGCCAAAATGCGCCAAGCCCACTCCCTCGATGAGCATCTCTGCCCAAGCCGAGGGACGAAACTTAGCACCTTTGTCATTGACACCCTCGATGATGATCATGACGCCCCCTTTTCCTTCAGCGCGCCATAGCATAACCCAAGAGTCGTCGGAGCGGAAAAGCGCGAGCGAAGGAAGGACGGCTGCCGCATCAGTTGTCTTGCGCGAGCTGGAAGTCTTCTAGGAATTC
>DDOU01000143.1:6905-9371 GCA_002341825.1 Candidatus Igneacidithiobacillus taiwanensis
GAAAACGGTAGGCGAGCACCTGCCGCTCGCCAAGCAGCTTGGCGATGGCATCGGTGAGCTGAATCTCGCCACCCGCACCCGTCGTCGTATTTTCGAGAAAGTGAAAAATGCGCGCCGGTAGAATGTAGCGCCCCACCACGCCCAGATTGGAGGGAGCCTCTTCCGGCTTGGGCTTTTCGACGATGCGGCTGACCTGATAGATCTGTTCATCCCAGGCGCGCGCCTCGACTACACCATAGCGGGTGCTGTGCTCGTAAGGGATCTCCTCGACTCCGAGAATACCAGCCTGGTAGCGGTGATGCTGCTCGACCATCTGCGCCAATACCGGCTCATCCGCCAGCATCAGGTCGTCGGCGAGGAGGACGGCAAAGGGCTCTTCGCCTACCACCGGGCGCGCCATCGATACCGCATGTCCAAGACCCAAGGGATAGGGCTGGCGCAGATGGATGATGCTGATGTGGCTGGGCACAATGGCCCGCACCTGTTCCAAGAGGGCGTTCTTGCCCTTTTTCTCGAGTTCGACCTCGAGCTCGTAGGAAACGTCGAAGTGATCGGCAATGGCCCGCTTACCGCGCCCGGTGATGAAGATCATCTGGTCGCAACCGGCGGCAATCGCCTCTTCTACCGCATATTGGATCAGGGGTTTGTCGACCACCGGCAGCATTTCCTTGGGGCTTGCCTTGGTGGCGGGCAGGAAGCGAGTGCCAAGCCCCGCCACCGGGAAAACTGCCTTACGTACGCGATCCATGCTTCCTCCATTGGGTTGATGAATGGTCAATCGACTTCTTGTGGCTGCTGCTCCGGCAGCACCCTTTCCCGCGCTGTTCGCCCACTGCCCACACCGCCGGCCATGGCAAAGCGCAAGGCCTGCTGCGGGCTCATTTCGGGCAAGGGAATGACGCGGCTGCGCGGCACCACGCAAGTGAATCCGCCCACCCCATAACTCATGGGAACAAAGACGGCGATGCAGTCTTCGTCGGCAATGCTGGATAGTTCCGGAAGCTGGTCGCGGGTGACCAATCCAACGAGATAGCCCATGTCGCCTTCTTGCCGCAGTAACACAGCACTGCGAAAGCCGCGTTCCTTGCCGCCAAAGAGGAGCTCGACGGTCTCCTGAATGGTGCTGTAAAGACTGTGCAGAACGGGAATGCGCTCGAGTAGGGCATTGAGGCGCTCAAAAATCCAGGCGGTGAAAACGTGCGAGGCAAGAAAGCCGACGGCAAAGATGCAGAGCAGGGTGAGAATGATGCCGAGGCCGGGGATGTCCATACCAAAAATGGCGTGGATGGGGGCGGCAAAAATGCTATCGACCCAACCGCCCACCACGAGCACCACGTAAATGGTCAGTCCAATTGGCAAAGAAATGAGCAGACCTTGGATGAACCAGCGGCGCGGATGCCAACGCCGCTGCAGGGTCATCTTTGGGTTGGGCAAGGGCAGCATCAGTTTGGGGGCCTCGTTGAACTTCGTGCGCGCTAAGTATAAACGCGACTGTACCGCAAGATCATCCGCGGGTCGCTATGCCTCCGTATCGCCCTTGAAGTCCTCGGGGCGTAAGCCATGCTTGCGTAGCAGCTTGTAGAGGTCGGTGCGATGGCGCCCGGCAATGCGCGCAGCGCGCGAGATGTTGCCGTCGGTACTGTGCAGTAGGGTCTGCAGGTACTGCCGCTCGAAGGCGGCACGCGCCTCGTGCAACTGGGCAAAGGCGGGAGTCTCGGCGCCGCGACCCGGATCCGGAATGGCGGCAGCCTTGATCCAGCCGTCGGGGCTCAAGGCAAGCGCCTGGGTGACGGCATTCTCGAGTTCGCGCACATTGCCGGGCCAGGGACGCTGCAGAAGTTTGTCGAGGGCGCCGGAGTCGAAGCCTTGGATCTCGCGTCCCAGACGACTGGCCTCGCGATCGAGAAAATATTGGGCGAGTAGCAAAATATCCTCGGGACGCTCGGCGAGGCTGGGAACCCGCAAGGGCACCACGTAAAGACGATAGTAGAGATCTTCGCGGAACTTGCCGGCAGCGAGCAGGGCGTGGATGTCCTGATGGGTGGCACTGATGATGCGCAGGTCGACGGGATACTCTGCGCGACCACCGACCGGACGCACCTGCCCCTCCTGCAGCACCCGCAATAGCTTGACCTGGAGGGCCAGGGGGAGGTCGGCGACTTCGTCGAGAAATAGCGTGCCGCCATGGGCGCTGCGCAGTAAGCCCATATGGTCGGCACCGGCGCCGGTAAAAGCCCCTTTCACATGGCCGAAGAGCTCACTTTCGGCTAGGTCGGGGGCGATGGCGCCACAATTGATGGCGACAAAGGGGCCGTCCTTGCGGGTGCTGGCCAGATGAATGGCGCGCGCCACCCGTTCCTTTCCTGCACCGCTCTCGCCACTGAGGAAGACACTGGCTTGGGTCGGTGCCACGCGGGTTACATCGGCCATCAGGTCGGCCATGGCGCGGCTGCGATAGAGCAGGCT
>DDOU01000025.1 GCA_002341825.1 Candidatus Igneacidithiobacillus taiwanensis
GCGTTCTGCAGATGTTGGAGAGTGTCCGCATCGAGGCTGTCGAGAAACGCCGCGATTTCGTTTTCCTGCATGAGCTCGGCAAAAGCACTCGCCGCCGCCTGCGCTACCGCCGCGGTAAAGGCCTGCTGCGCAACGCTAGTCTGAATGCCGCTCATCCGATCACGACTTTTGCTTGCCTTTCACACCCAGGTAGCCGACCAAAAACAGGATCGCCGCCATCACCAGTTCCTGAATGGCAGGAATCAGCCAGCCCCGTGGCCAGGCTTGAAAAAAGATCATCGCCAGGGTAACGAGCCCAAGCACCAGGAGCAGCAGACCGAGTTGGCGCAACACGGCAAAGACGTTGCGAGCGTTCAACACGCCAATCCCGCGCTGGATACCGATCCGCCGTAAAAAGGCGTCGAGAGATTGGGGTGCGACCAGGTATAGAAAAGTAACGAAAAGGAAAGCGAGGACGGTCAGGGCAATCAGGACTTCGATAACGGCGAGAAAGTTTACCATAGGGCCTCCTCAAGACTCTTCGCCAGCATCATCCTCCTTGAAGGCGGCTGGATCGAGGTGATACCGACGCAATAGGCGATAAAACTCGGTGCGATTGCGCTGCGCCAGTTGGGCCGCCTGACTCACGTTGCCGCGGGTCATGCGCATGATCTGGATGAGATAGTTCATCTCGAAGCGACTTTTGGCATCGGCCAGGGAAACTACCTCGCCATCGCGGTCGCGCAGGGCATGACGAATCAGCGGCGCACCAATGCGCGGTGTGGTAGACAAGACGACTGCCTGCTCGATGACGTTGGCAAGCTGGCGCACGTTGCCCGGCCAGGGGGCAGTAACGAGGAGCTCCATGGCGTCGGGAGCGATGCCGCGTACATCTTTACGATTGCGCAAGGCAGCCTCGCGCAGAAAGTGCTCGGCGAGGAGAGGAATGTCTTCGGCACGCTCGGCGAGGGTGGGCAGCTCGAGGGTAACAACGCAGAGTCGATAGTAGAGATCGTCGCGGAAATTGCGCTGCGCCATTTCGTGTTCGAGATCGCGGTGGCTGGCGGAAATCACTCGCACGTCGACGGGGATGGTTTCCGTCGATCCCACCGGGCGGATCTGGCGCTCCTGCAGGGCACGCAAGAGTTTCACTTGCAGGGCTAAGGGCATGTCGCCAATTTCATCCAGAAAGAGGGTGCCACCGTCGGCAGCTTGGAAGAGCCCCACATGCGAGCTGGCGGCACCGGTGAAGGCGCCCTTTTTATGGCCAAAGAGCTCGGACTCCAGGAGTTGCTCCGGGAAGGCGCCGCAGTTGACGGCGATGAAGGGACGATCGCGGCGGATGCTCGCCTGATGAATGGCCTGGGCTAATAGTTCCTTGCCGGTACCGCTGGCGCCGTGAATAAAGACGCTGGCATCGGCGGCAGCAACGAGGCGAGCTTGATCGAGCAGGGCCTGCATTTTAGCGCTGCGGGTCAGGATGCGCGCCCAACTGTCGTCACCTTTCCCCTTTTTCCCCTGCGGGGTGGCGGCGGTGAGTTGAACCGCGCGCTCCACCTCAGCCATCAATTCTTTGCCATCGAAGGGTTTGGTCAAGAATGCAAAGACCCCTTGGTTGGCGGCCAGGAGGGCATCGGGAATGGAGCCGTGGGCGGTGAGAATGATGACCGGCAGGGTCGGGTAGTCGCGGCGAATGGCGTCGAGTAAGGCCATGCCATCCATCTCGTCCATCTTCAGGTCGGTGATGACCAGGGTAGGATGTTCCACGGCCAGGAGAGAGAGGGCCTCGCGCCCGTTCATGGCGGTGCTGACCTGATAGTCGGCATTTTTTAGGCGCAAAGACAGCAGCCGCAAGAGATCGACATCGTCGTCAACGAGGAGCACCTTTGCGGATTTGGCCAACTTATCTTCCTCCCGCCAGGTGTGCGCTCTTTTCAATTTGGATCAATTCGTTGAGTTTGCGACGCAAATCCGCCTCGCGCTGTTGCGACTGGTTGAGACGATTCTGCAGATCGGCCAGTTTTGCTTGCAGCCGCTGGTAATTGGGGTCGCCGGCGCGGACGGCAGCAAGCTCCTTTTGCAGGCTGTCGACCCGGCTCTCGGCCGACACACAGGCAGCCGTCTCGACATTTTGCGTTTTCGCCAATGCGGCTTGCGCTTGCAGCTTTTCATAGGCGGCGCGGGAAAGCGTGATCTGATCGCTTGGCTGCGGGACAGGATGCGGCTGCGTCTTGCTGATTGGCATTTCAGCGCAGGCGCTCAAGCCCAGACTCAACAGAACCAGGATGACGGACGGGCAGGCGGACCTGAAAATGCGCCCCGTGTCCTTCGTTGTCGAGTATTTCAAGACTTCCCCCATAGCTCAAAACATATTCCTTGGTGATGGCGAGTCCCAGGCCGCTGCCCTCGATTTTGCCGGCTTCGCTGGCGCTGCCGCGATATAGGATATCAAAGATCTTGTCGCGTTCCTCGCGTGCCACCCCGGGCCCGGCGTCGATGACGTCGAGGATGGCTTCGTCGCCTCGCTGCCAAAGGTGAACGCGTATGGTAGCGCCTTGCGGCGAGAACTTCACCGCATTGGACAGCAAATTGTCAAAAATGGTGCGGATGCGCTCGCGGTGCGCGGATACCCAAAGGGAAGCGATCTGACTATCCATGCGTAGCCCTTTGCTGCGTAACACCGGCTTGTAGCTCTGCAATAGCTCCTCGAGCACCTCATGGAGAGGGATCGATTGCTGCATACCAGCACTCGCCGTTCCCTCGGCAACGCTAAAGCGTAGCAGGTCTTCGATCAGGCGCTGCAGACGCAGACTATTGTCGCGTACGATCTCGACAATTTCCTTCTGCTCCGCCCCGAGTCCCGTATTCAGATCTTCTTGCAGGAGCTCTGCGCCTTCCCGAATGGCGGTGAGTGGGGTTTTCAATTCATGGGAGAGCTGCCGCAGAAAGTGGACCTTGGTTGCCTCCAATTCGAGGAGGCGTCGACGTAGCCATTCCAGGCGATCGCCAAGGGCGGCGATATCCTTGGGGCCGTTCACCTGGATGCTGCTCTCCAAATCGCCGTCGCCGAGGCCAGTGATGGCATGGTCTAGGCGCTTGATGGGGCGCGTGATGAGAAAGATGAAAAAGACGGCAACGGCAATGGTGAGGGGCAGAGCGAGGAGGACCTCCAAAAGAGTCAACCGTTTGATTTGCAAGGCACGGTCGCCCAGTTGCTGAACCTGGGCGCTGATGCCGTGATTGACGTCCTCTTGTAACTGCTGCATCTCCCGACTCGAGGCGTTGAAATAGCGATCGAGGGAGCCGCGTCCTCCCTCCAATGCAGTCAGGGGCAGGGCCCGGCGGGCCTTGGCCAAATTCTCGTTGAGTCGCTGCAGGCGTGCTCGATCGGCGGCGCTGGG
>DDOU01000112.1:0-392 GCA_002341825.1 Candidatus Igneacidithiobacillus taiwanensis
ATCTTCCACCGCCCCCAGTGGCTTACCGTCAAAGGCGGAGGCCGGGAGTATGTGCATCGCATCCTAGCGCAGTTGGAGGACGTTCGCGCCGGGCAGCGGGTTTTGCGCCTTGAGCCGCGGGGCACGGGTGTTCGCGTACATAGTGCGGTGGGAACGGAAGATTTCGACGCCGTCGTCAGCGCCGTGCACAGCGATCAGCTCCTGCCCTTGCTTGGGGAGCATTGGCCCAGCCATCATGCGGCCCTGGCGGCTATCCGCTACCAACCCAACCGCGCCGTCTTGCATCGCGATGCGAGCTTTTTGCCGCAACGCCGCGCCGCTTGGTCGGCGTGGAATTTTCATCGCGAAGGCGGCATCGGTGCCGGCCAGCCGGTAGCGGTCAGCTATTTGAT
>DDOU01000112.1:485-3117 GCA_002341825.1 Candidatus Igneacidithiobacillus taiwanensis
CCTGCCGTGGCTGCCCAGGCGACGCTGCGATCGCTGCAGGGAGCGCAGGGGCTGTACTTGGCCGGAGCCTGGCTGGGATACGGCTTCCACGAAGATGGCATGCGCAGTGCGGTAGAAGTCGCGCGCGCCTTTGGTGTGCGCATCCCCTGGGCGCACAAGGTGCCCGACTCTTTCCAGGAACCGGTGCTATGGCCGAGCCAAGCTACGTGAAATCTGCCTTACTACCCGTGCGGGTGATGCACCGACGCCTGCAGCCGCGGCGCCGCGCCTTTCAGTATCGCGGCTTCCAGCTTTGCTTTGCCCTCGATCAATTGCCGGATTTGCAGGCCATCTTGCGCCGCACGCCCCTCGGCTTTCGCGTCGCCGACCATGGACAACGGGATGGATCGGCCCTCGAGCCCTGGATTCGCGGTGTTTTCGCCCGAGTGGGAATCGTTCCGGAAAAAATCTATCTGGTCACCTATCCCCGCCTCTGGGGCTACGCCTTCAAGCCCGTGAGCTTTTGGCTCGCCCTCGATGCCGAGGGAGATCTGCGCGGGGTACTTGCGGAGGTGAACAACACCTTTGGCGAACACCACAGCTACCTGCTGCGGCACAGTGACGGGCGCAAAATCCTCCCCACAGAGTGGCTGCAGAGCGAAAAGGCCTTTTATGTCTCGCCTTTCTTTAGCGTCGATGGAAGCTATCGTTTTCGCTTCCGCTTTGACCGCGAGCGGGTGCAGATCGATATCCACCACTTCGATGCTGCCGGCAAAGCACGCCTGATCACCCAGCTCGCTGGTCGTCGTCAGGACCTGAACTGGGCGAGCGCCTGGCGCGAGGTGCTCGGCAACCCCCTGATGAGCCTGATGGTAACCGTCGGCATCCACTGGGAAGCCCTGAAAATCTGGCGCGCCGGCATCGGCTTACAACGTAAACCCTCCCCCCCTTCCGAGGAGATCAGTCTATGAGTACCTCTCGCAGCGCTTCCTTGCCTCTGAGTAGCCATCGCTTGCCGCGAACGGCATCCATGCTCCACCGCCTGCTCAGCCAGCATCTGCGGGTGGGCAGCCTGGAATTACGCACCCCTGGTGGGGAGCTCTGGCATTTTGATGGCGTTGAGGATGGACCCCGAGCCCATTGGCAAATTCACGACTGGCGCGTCATGCGACACATTTTGCAAGACGGCGACATTGGCTTGGGGCGCGCCTATTTCGAGGGACTTTGGGATAGTCCCGACCCGGCGCAGCTGATTGCCTTGGCCTTACACAATCGTCATGCCGTCGAGGCCTGGATTCAGGGGAGTTGGTGGCGGCGACGCCTCTTCTGGCTCCTCGACCAGTTCCGCCCTAACACCCGTCGCGGCAGCCGTCGCAATATTGCCGAGCACTACGACCTTGGCAATGATTTCTATCGCCTCTGGCTCGATCCAAGCATGAGTTACTCGAGCGCATACTTTGACGATGCCCACAACGACTTACCCCAGGCCCAGGAGCGCAAATACGCCCTCGCCCTGGAGAGCCTCGCCCTCCCCGCGGGGGGGCAGATTCTGGAAATTGGCTGCGGCTGGGGTGGTTTTGCCGAGTATGCAGCGCGCCAAGGCTATCGCGTACACGGCATTACCCTTTCCCAAGAGCAGTTGCGCTATGCCCAAGAGCGTATTCGCAATGCCGGCCTCAGCGATCGCGTCGAGCTGGAATACTGCGACTATCGCGACGTCAAGGGCCTCTATGACGGTATCGTCTCCATCGAGATGTTTGAGGCGGTGGGACGGGAATGGTGGTCTACCTACTTCCGGCGCCTCAATAGTCTGCTGCGTGCCGGTGGCCGGGTGCTGCTGCAGACCATCCACATTGCGGATGCGCAATATGCGCAGTACTGCAGCGGCTCCGACTTCATTCGCCGCTATGTCTTCCCCGGCGGCTTTCTGCCCTCACCCACGGCATTGGAGGCGGAATGCAGAGCCGCACGGCTGCAGATTTTGGATCAACGGCAATTTGGCCAAGACTACGCTCGTACCCTACGCGCCTGGCGGGTAAAATTTGATGCCGAGGCCGAGGCCCTGACCCGCTTGGGCTATGATCAGACCTTTCAACGCCTGTGGCGTTTCTACCTAGCCTATTGCGAGGGCGGATTCCAGGTGGGGAGCATCGGTGTTGGCCAGTGGACTTTGGCCCATGGCTAAGCGTTTTCTGCTCTCTCTTGCCCTCCTGACCTTTGCACTAGCCCCGAAGGCCTGGGCAGCAACCGTAGACGTCCCGCTGCCCAGCAGCGTCTATGCAGTCGTGCCAGGCCTGCACCTGCTGGGAGCGGGAAAGCTCTACTGGTTCTTGTTTCATGTCTATAACGCGGCCTTGTACGTAGACGGCGACGGCTATGTGCCGCAGTCACAGCCCTTTGCCCTAGCGATTGAGTACAAGCGGGACTTTTCGAGCAAGGAACTGGCCAAGACCTCTTTGCAAGAGATGGATCGTCTGAGCCATCCCGACCCGGCCTTGCGCCAGCGCTTTGCCGCAGAGCTCGCGCGCGCCTTCCCTAATGTACGGCCCGGCGACGAGATTGTGGGTCTTTGCGTGCCGCAGCACTACACCGCCTTTTACTTTAACGGCAAGCTCTACAGTAAGATCGACAATCCGCAGTTTTGTCCGGCATT
>DDOU01000180.1:0-190 GCA_002341825.1 Candidatus Igneacidithiobacillus taiwanensis
GCCACCGCCGGGAGGGCCACCGCCAAGATAGGCTTAACAAGAAGCCCCCGCGCCTCGACTCGGGGGCTTCGCCTTTTCCCAAGTTGGGGCCCCCCGCCGCCGGAGTATACCCCCGACTGGTTGGCCGACGTCCCGTTTTAGGCGGCACCGAGTCTAAGCAGTACCCCGAAAACGAGAGGATACACCGGGA
>DDOU01000180.1:238-2658 GCA_002341825.1 Candidatus Igneacidithiobacillus taiwanensis
ACCTATCGTAGGCACCCCTTGGCGCGGAGGGGTAATGCTTGCTCTCGTTCTTCGTTGCAGCCATTACCGGCCCGCGAATTTGGCCTACGGCCAACCGCTTTGCTATTCGCTAGGGCCGGTATCTAGGCTGCCGAAGAACTCAAGAGCAAGCCTCCCCTCCAACCGCCGCCGGGGGTGCTGTGCAACTTGGCGGCGGGGGAATCGCTGGTTGTCCTTGTGCCTCAGAATCTAAGAGCAATAGCCCCGGCTGTTTTGGGTGCCGCAGAAAAGGCGGCATCGATGCCCGCTTTTGGGGCGGAACTAGCGCCCCGATTTTGGCCTACTGTTAGCCTACTGGAAGCGATAACGGCGAGAAAAAGGAGTTAGCTGTTACCGTAACAGCTTGATTTTATTGGTGCCGGCAACAGGAATTGAACCCGTGACCTTCTGATTACAAATCAGCTGCTCTACCTGCTGAGCTATGCCGGCGTGGCCTTGGATTATATTGCTCTGCGGGCTTTTCACCAAGGGGCGGTGGGTTCACCTGGGGTTGCATGGAGGGTTCTTGGCGCATAACACGCCCTTGTGGTTGCGCTATCGTTGCGATTCGAGATGCATAGAGCCAGAGCGAAGAGAATCGATCGAGCTCCCAAGGCGATAGTGATGTGCGCATGCATCTCGAACTCCCTAGTGGTGTGGGATGATCCTCCAGGGCTTGTTTAGTGCATTCCCGGCATGCCGGGAATCATGGGCATAGTACGCAGGTAAAGCTGCGAGAACATCCACCAAGTCAGTCCAATGGTAATGACGAAGAGGGGAATNNCGCTACGGTATTCCAGATATTATGCTCGGAGATATCGATATGCAGCAAAAAATAGACTTGCGCGATTATGGCAAGACCGGCGCAACCAACAATGGCCAAGAGCAGGGCAAAGGGTGGTAGCACGTGGCCACTAACGAGAATCGTTGCGGCAAACATCAGCAGTGAGGCAACGATGAAACCGGTCAAATAGTTGCGTTTGCTGGCCATCTGCACTTCGGGATGATGCAAGGGATCGCTGTGACCGTGACTCATGATAGGTACCCCCACAGATAAACAAAAACGTAAATAAATACCCACATAACTGCCTGAAATTGCCAGAACATGCGTAGACTCAAGAGTCTACCCACAACATCTTCGCTAAACCCTTGACGCAGAATTTGGTAGAGCATGACGAGCATCCAGAGCAAACCGACAAAGATATGCGCAGCATGCACCTGGGTAAGGGCGTAGAATGCCGAAAGACCACCGCTTACCTCTGGAGTAACTCCCATACTAATCATGCGCAACACATCGTGAATGTCGAGGCCCAGAAAAATGACGCCTAATACCATCGAGGCAATAATGGCATTGATAACCCCGGTTTTATTTCCCTGTTTGAGGGCCGTCATGGCAAAACCATAGGCAAGCACGCTCAGAAAAAGCGCCATGGTCTGGATAAATGTGTACCAAGGTGCAACAAACTGTGCCGGGGTTGGGCCGGTATAATAGCTGTGGCTATAGCTTAACACCCCATAGGCCGCAAAAAGTGTCGCAAAGAGCATGCCGTCACTTAATACGTACATCCAAAAGCCGAAGGTACGGGTAGAAATGACATCATGACCTTCGTAGTCGTCGGACCATAGGACTACCTGTTTGGGATCCACAACCTCATCATGTGCGTGCATATAAACTCCTATGAATGAATGCCGGCGCGTACCCAGCGCCGACGAGCGTGGTGTTAGAGCTGCCGGGAATCCGTCGGCGGCGTGCCGTTGCGAGCGGATGACGAGAGCGGCGAATACGCATGCACCGTACCACCGCTAAAGCCCCCGCCTTGGTGCACGGGCTGGTTACTACCGACTACCATTGCGGCCTTGGAAGCACGATCCAGCTCTGCCATCTTTTCGGCAGAAATCACATAACCCGAATCACCCTTGTTAGAACGGTAGATCATCAGTAACACCGCTATGATCGGAGCCGCCGCCGTCAGCCACCAGATTCTCCATGTGAGGCCAAAGCCCACCAGAAAAGTCATGGCGCCAATATATAGAGCAACACCGGTATTATTGGGCATGTGAATGGCCTTGAAATGATTTGGCTGAGTTTCTGCGAGGCCATGTTCGCGCCGCCAAGCGACTTCATCCCGAGCGTTGATGTGCGGGACCATAGCAAAGTTGTAGAAGGGTACTGGGGTGTCCGTGAGCCACTCCAGGCTGCGTGAGGTATTCCAGGCGTCGCAGCTATGCACCCGATTTTGCGCACGGTCACGAATGCTGGCATAAAGCATCCAGAGAAAAGCCAGAACCGAGAGGCAGTACACGGCAATGCCAACTTCCTGAACCGCAAACCAGCCCGCCCATTGCGGGTTAAAGGGCCAATCCAAACGCCGAGTTTCGCCCATAAAGCCGAGCATGAACAT
>DDOU01000180.1:2709-4875 GCA_002341825.1 Candidatus Igneacidithiobacillus taiwanensis
CCGAAGATCTTGGGGAACCAGAAAATCACCGCGCCAAAGACCGCATAGACGATACACAGGAGCATCATGTGAAAATGTGCAACGACGAACACGCTGTTGTGTACCATGTAATTGATGGCGGGAATAGACAGCATCATACCGGTTAAACCGCCAATGAGTAGTAAAAACAGCGCACCAATGGCCCAAAGCATGGCGGCACTCATGGTGATTCTTCCCTTGTACATGGTGAAGGCCCAGTTGAAGACCTTTACGCCCGTAGGAATGCCAACCAGCATGGTAGCGATACTGAACTCCGTGCTCACATAGGGGCCCATGCCCATGGTAAAAAAGTGGTGTAACCACACAATCCACGATACTCCGGCAATGGCAAATGTTGCGAGCACCATCGCGGTATACCCAAATATGGGCTTCTCGGAAAAAGCGGGGATGATTTCCGAAAGCATCCCGAAGGCGGGAAGAATGACAAAATAGACTTCTGGATGGCCCCAGAGCCAAAAGAGATTGGTATAGAGCATCAAATTGCCGCCAAAGCCAGCGGTAAAGAAATGGGTACCCAGATAACGGTCGGCAGCCACCAAGGCGAGGGCAACCTGTAGGCAGGGAAAAGAGGTAAGGGCGATGATGTTGGCCGAGACCGCCGACCAAGTAAATACTGGCAGACGACTCCAGGTCATTCCCGGTGCCCGCATTTTTACCACGGTAGCAAGAAAATTGATGCTGCCCAATGTGGTGCCAAGGGCAACCAATTCCAGAGTCCAGATCCAATAGTCCACCCCCACTCCTGGGCTATAGGAAAGCTCGAAGATTGGGGCATAGCCAAACCAACCGTTGTGGGAAAAATCGCCAACAAAAAGGGAGGCCATGATCAAGACCACAGCAGCAGTAGTGATCCATAGCCCCAAGGCGTTGAGGTAGGGATACGCCATATCGCGGGCACCAATTTGCAGTGGCACGATGATGTTCATTATGCCAACGAGTAGTGGTGTTGCTGCGAGCAGGATCATGATCAGGCCATGCGCGCTGTAAATCTGTCCAAAATGAAAAGGGGTCAGATATCCATGTATGGCGCCCATGACTTTCATGCCGTTGTCACCTGGTCCGTCGGCGAGGAGTTGCTGCGTGCGCATCATAAGGCCGTCAATAAAACCCCGGAACAGCATTACTAAACCGAGGATGATGTACATGATGCCAAGCTTTTTGTGATCGACAGTGGTAAACCACTCCTTCCATAAGTAGCCCCATTTGCCGTAGTAGGTGATTGCTGCCACCAAGGCTATACCGGCGATCACAATGACTACGAACAAGGGTGCAAGAATAGGATTCGTATAGGGAATCTCGGACAGTGCCAAGCGTCCCAATAGTGGGCTCCAGGGTCCAGGAACATTAACCAACATAGCAGTTCTCCAATTTTTTTGCGGATTACGAGCGATGTTCTGCCGCTTGCAGTTTTAGGTAATGGAACATGTTTTCGGTCATGAACATCGGCAGTGGCCATTTCTTTCCATTCATCACCTCCAAGATGACGTGATTGAAGAGTCCCGGCTCGACTCGGCCCCATTCCGGTGTCTTGTCCGCCACATTGATGTACGGCTCGGCAAAGCGATTGAATTGCTGGTAATCCATGCGGCGTGGATCGTTTTCTAGGCCCTTGGCCCAGTGCTCGAAGTCGGTCTTGCTGACCACATCGGTCTTGAACAACATCCAAGAAGTGCCAGCGCCACAATAGTCTGCAGCAATCCCTTGGTAGCTACCGAGATGGTCGCTCATCAGGGCATCTTTGGTACGCATACCGGGCATTACGTCGATCATGCCGAGCAACTGTGGTACGAAGAAATCAGTGGTGACCGCCGTGGAGGTTAGCTTAAAAAACACCGGCGTGTGCACCGGCACAATCAATTTATTGGCAATGGCAATGTGATGGAATTGCGGATAAATGAATAACCATTGCCAATCCGTAGCGATGACGTCGACATCAATAGGGTCGCCATGCGGTTTGATATGCTTGGTAATTGCGGTAGGATTGTAAGGATTGACGGCAAAACTGCCGTTGATTGCCACCGCCCAAGAAAGAAAAGCCACAGCCGCGATGGGGATACCCCAAAAGGCGATCTCTAACACATTGGAATGTGACCATTTACCATCGTAGTCGGCGTGCTTGTTGCTTTT
>DDOU01000180.1:4915-6467 GCA_002341825.1 Candidatus Igneacidithiobacillus taiwanensis
CCCACATCAATCATCATGTAAGTGTAACTGGCGCTCGCTCCTACCCCTTTGGGATCGAAGATCCACCAAGGCGAGTGGCGAGCACAGCCGCTCAGGGTGAAGACGAGGCCGGGTACCGAGGCGAACCGCGCCAAGCGGAGAGGCGTGCGAAATTGCATGAATTTGCTCCTTAGCGTTGATCCAGAGACAACTTGATCTGAACATTAGATGTTATAGCCTACAAATTTGTATAGGTACAATCTGGAATTTTCTAGGCTTTGTTGAAAAAGATAAATAAAAACAGATATAATATAGTGTTATGCTAATACAGATTTTAATTAATTGAAGAAACTGCTTTTTATAAATCGGTTATTAATATCTGGTTTTTGATAATTGCTTGGACAGCGAAGCAAAGAAGCTCCGGTTGGCTGTCATAAAAACGTCACATTGCCCTGCTAGACTGCGGTTTAGTTTGCACAAAGGAGAGAGTGATGTCTGAAGCGACGACGATGGAAACCGAGGAAGCGGAACAGGCACCGGCAACTGTAGCCGATATCCCTAGTGATCTGAGCCCGGAAGGAATTCGGAGTTTTACGGTCAGTGACAGCACGGAGATGGCGCAGCAACACCATCTTGCGGCGGTGCGGCGCTATCTCGCCGAACATCAGCTCGACGCCAGTAGTGGCAATATCGCTGCCGCTCTCGCCATTGTTGCATCGGACGTTTCTGCAGACGATATTCGCATGATCCACGCCGAGCTGGAAAAAGAGCGGGTTGCCGATACCGACGACACTCTGAACCCCGATTGGCGTAGTGGTGCATACCCCTATAAAAATCGGATGACCCGGCGCGACTATGAGTATCTCAAATACGATCTGCAGGTGGAACTGCTCAAGCTACAGGCATGGGTCAAAAACACCGGACAGCGCTTGGTAGTGGTATTTGAAGGGCGCGATGCAGCGGGTAAGGGGGGTACGATCAAGCGGTTCATGGAGCATCTCAATCCCCGTGGTGCGCGCGTGGTGGCCTTGGAGAAGCCTTCAGAGCGCGAAAAAGGACAGTGGTATTTTCAGCGTTATGTGGAGCAGCTACCGACGGCCGGAGAAATGGTCTTTTTTGATCGCTCTTGGTACAACCGAGCAGGCGTAGAGCGGGTAATGGGTTTTTGTTCCGAGCAGGAGTATCAAGAATTCATGCGGCAGGCACCGGAATTTGAGCGCCATTTGGTATATAGCGGCATCTATCTCATCAAGTTTTGGTTTTCGGTTACCCGAGAAGAGCAACGACGCCGGTTTGAGGAACGCCGCCATCACCCGCTGAAACAGTGGAAATTATCTCCCATGGACCTTGCTTCGCTGGATCGTTGGGAAGACTACACCCGCGCCAAGGAGACCATGTTCTTTCATACGGATACCGCCTACGCGCCCTGGACGGTGGTCAAGTCCGACGACAAAAAGCGGGCGCGCCTCAATGCCATGCGCCATCTCTTGCACACGATTCCTTACGAAAACAAGGATGTGCAGGCCATTGGCAAGGTCGATCATCTGATCGTCAGCCGTGCCCACGTGATGTA
>DDOU01000129.1:0-1559 GCA_002341825.1 Candidatus Igneacidithiobacillus taiwanensis
GCAATGCGGGTCATCGCCAGACGATGCTCTGCGGGTGCCCAGGGACTCTTGCGGTGCGGCGGATGCCCGGCCGGCACGAGGGTGGCCGCGCCCATTCCCAAGGCCTCGCGCACCTCCTCGAGGGCACGCAGGTGGCCGTAGTGGATAGGATCGAAGGTACCGCCCAAGAGCAGCCGCTTTTCGTGCATTTGGGCAGTGTAGAGGATGGATTTGCAGGAGGAAAGATGCGCGCTGCCCTAGCCCCCAAAAAGCAGGTTGCGCAAGACCGGGGCCAGCTCGGCACTGGCAATGGTACCGCTGCGCTCGATAGGGATCCGCGCCGGACCGCTCTGCACATAGCCTTGCGCCGTCCACGGCAGAAAACGCTGGGAGACCAGCGCCGGCAAGAGACTGCCGAGGGCACGCAAAGAGAGGACGACGGGCAGCTCGATGGTCTTGGCACTACGGGCGGCCAGACCGGTGGGCGGCAGGGTGCCGTAGCCGACCGGCTGATGAAAGAGGGAAAGATTGATGCGCCCGTGCGCCGGCGGGATGCCGGTCGGGTTGGGATTGTTGACCCGCACCTTGACCCGGAACAAGGCATCGCCATGTTCCACGCCAAGAAGGTGCATACCCGAATACTGCACCTGGGGAAGGGTGGTGGCACTGGCGGATACGCTACCGAGAAGCAGGCCGAACAAGCTCAGCGACGATACGATTTTGGCTTTCCACATCTTGGGCACCTCGTTGTGCCGATTTCAATCCCGCCTATAGACCCGAAGTCATCTCGCAAGTTCCGGTTTTGTCGACCAAACGCCAAGCAATCTCTTCGCCGGCACGGAAGGGAATGATCTCCTCCGCGCCGAGGCTGGCGGGAGCCGTCCACGGCTGCCGCTCCAAGCGAATCGTATCGGTATTGCAGGGAAGACCATAGAAGGCCGGCCCATGCCGACTGGCGAAGGCCTCTAGTTGCTCGAGGGCGCCGATGCCGGCAAAGGCCTCGGCATAGAGCTCGATGCCGGCGTGGGCGGTGTAGATCCCGGCACAGCCGCAGGCCGATTCCTTTTTGTCGCGTGGGTGCGGGGCGCTGTCGGTGCCCAGAAAAAAGCGCGGATTGCCGCTAGCGACGGCGCGCAAGAGGGCCTGACGATGTTGCTCGCGCTTGAGCACCGGCAGGCAGTAGTGGTGCGGGCGCAGCCCCCCCTGAAAGAGGGCGTTACGATTAAGGAGCAGATGGTGGGCGGTGATGGTAGCGGCGGTACGCGGACCCGCACTTTCCACAAAGTCGACGGCCGCGCTGGTGGTTACATGCTCGAGGACGATGCGCAGGCCGGGAAAGGTCTGGCGCAAGGGCTGCAGATGGCGCTCAATGAAGACCGCCTCGCGGTCGAAGATATCGACGCTGGGGTCGGTAACTTCACCGTGCAGCAGCAGGGGAAGATCCCAACGCTCCATGGCGGCGAGAACGGGATAGACCGCCTGGAGATCGCGGACGCCATTTTCCGAGTTGGTCGTTGCCCCTGCCGGATAGTATTTGACGGCATGGACGATGCCGCTCTCTTTGGCACGCTGTATTTCCG
>DDOU01000129.1:1593-4098 GCA_002341825.1 Candidatus Igneacidithiobacillus taiwanensis
CGCCGGCAGGGCGGCAAGGATGCGGCTGCGGTAGGCGGTGGCGGCGGCAACGCTGGTAACCGGCGGGTTCAGGTTGGGCATGACGATGGCGCGACCGAAACGCGCGGCGGTATCCGGTAATACCGTACGCAGCAGGGCGCCGTCGCGCAGGTGCAGATGCCAGTCGTCCGGGCGCAGCAGGGTCAAGCTTTGCGGCGCAGCGGTCGGAGTCATGCCGAGGGCTCCGCCAGGGCATGAGCAAAGAGGTCTTCGCGGCGAATGATCTCCAGGCAGAGCTTATCGCAGGCGGCAAGGATCACCGGCGGTGCTACCCCGGCCAGGCGGGCCTCTTCCCAACGGGCGGCGCACAGACACCAACGATCCCCCGGCCGTAAGCCCGGGAAATCCCATTCCGGGCGGGGGGTGATGAGGTCATTGCCNNCGCTCCAGGGTGTATTGCAAAAAGGCTTCGGTCATTACCGCACAGACGGTATGCGAACCCAGATCCTGGGGGCCGCCGCTGCAGAAGCCATCGCGGCGAAAGCCGGTGCGTGGTTGCAGACCACAGGGCTGCAAATCGGTGTCGAGGACACTACTGCGCATGATCTTTCCTCTGCCAAGCGTGTACCGAGGCGACTAGAGTAGCACCTGCGCACGGCACTGCCCACGGCTCAGCCGCCGCCCTCGCTCCAAATCTCGGCCTGGGCGCGGCTCACGGCGGGCGTTTGTACCCGACAAAAATCCTTTTCTCCCAGGGGCATGGGCACCTTGAAGAAGGCCCCGGCCTCGAGGGCCTGTGGGTTTGCCAGTTGGTTGATTTGCATCAGATAGCGGCTGGTACTGTGGTAGCGTAGGGCAAGCTCGTGTAGGTCAGCGCCGGCGGGTACGCGAATCTCCAGGAATTTGCCGCCGGTATTGCAACGCGGCGGCACATCGAGGGTGCGCAGGGCGCGGCGCATGGTAAAGCGAAAGACCGGGGCCGCCTCGATGCCGCCAAAATTCCAAGCAAAATGGCTGCCGCGCAGGTTGACCGCCATGACCAGGTCGGGATGCCGCCCTGGGGCAAAGCCCACAAAAGTGGCGTTGGTACGATGATGGTAAAAGCCGTCCTTGCCATTGGCCATATTGGCGGTGCCGGTCTTGCCGCCCACGGCATAGCCGGGGATGGCCGCGAGAATCCCAGTGCCGCCAGGGCGGGCGACGGACTGTAGCCAACGCCGCAGGTCGTTGGCGACCCAGGCCGGCATCACCCGATGGCGATGCACGCCAGCACCGGCAAAGAGGGTTGGCCGTACATACCAGCCGCCATTGGCGATAGCCGCGTAGGCGGTAGCCAGCTGCAGGGTGGTCACCGAAACCCCATAGCCGATCGAGATCGTGGCATGACGGGCAACGCCCCAGCTCTGCCAAGGTGGCAGCACCCCCGCCGTCTCCCCTGGCAGGCCCAGGGGGGCGATGCGCCCGAAACCGACGGCACGATACATGTTGTAGAGGGTTCGCTCGGGTGTCCGCAGGGCAATCTTCGCCGTACCGATGCAACTCGAATACTTGAGGATATGTTCGATATTGAGGATGTGGTGGGGGACGTCGTCGGTGATCGGGTAGCCACCCACCCAAAGGGGATGAAAGACATGAAACTTTTGGGTGGGGGAAACACTGTCGCTGGCCAGGGCGGCGGCGATGGCAAAGGGTTTCATTACCGAGCCCGGCTCAAAGGCCTGATGTACCGCATTGTTGACGTAATCGGCCGGGGAGCGGCAGGCGCCGGACTGGTTGGGATTGCAACTGGGGGCGCTGACCATGGCCAGGATGGCACCGGTATGCACGTTCATCAGCACTGCCGAGCCATCCTGGGCGTGGAAGTGGCGGAGGGAACGAATCAGGGCCATGTAAGCCCAGTACTGCATCTGCGGTTCGATGCTGAGATGAATGGCATGGCCGGGCCGGGATAGGCGCTCAACCTTGAGCACCTGCACGACCTGTCCGCGGCCATCGTAGACGGCCTGCTCGCTGCCCGGGTGGGCTGCGAGCCAGCTGTTGTAGCTCAGTTCCATGCCCGTGGCGCCACGGTGGGCTTGATCGACGAGGCCAATGAGGGGAGTGGTTGCGGCCCCGAGGGGAAAATACGTCCGCGAGCTTGGCAAGACCCCCACCCCCGGAATATGTAGAGCGCGGACTGCCGCGCCCACGCCAGGAGGTTGCTGCCGTGCCAGATAGGCAAAATCTGCCCCGCCGCTAGCTAGGCGTTGCCCCAGTTCGACTATCGATAACCCCAGCACTCGTGCCAGACGCGGCCACTGGGACTGGTACTTGCCAAGAATTCTCGGGTCGCCCCAAATGGTGCTGGCCGCGGTATTGACCGCCAGTGGCAGGCCGTTGGCGGCAAATATCACTCCTCGCTGCGCCGGCAGGGGGCGAGTGCGAAGGTAGCGCATCTGGCCCTGGGCGCGCAGGTGCTGCACTTGCAGCACCTGCACCTGCACATCGCGTGCAAGGATTGCCAAAAAGCCGAGGACGAAGACCCCG
>DDOU01000129.1:4223-4498 GCA_002341825.1 Candidatus Igneacidithiobacillus taiwanensis
TCTTTGCCAAAGGAAACGGTGCTGATGCGGTGGGCCGGAACGCCGTCGGCAATCAGCAATTCTTTGATGGCGTGGGCGCGCCACTCGCCCAGCGCAAGATTGTATTCCTGGGTGCCCGGCTGCGAGCAGTTCCCCTCCAGGCGTACGTGCAGATTCGGAAAGCGCAGCAAAAAGCGCGCATTTTCGGCGGTGATGTGCCGGGCATGGGCACTGACCTGAAAACTATTCTGGGCAAAATGCACGCGCAGGTGGCGGGGCAGGGCCGCGAGCTCCGC
>DDOU01000129.1:4689-4848 GCA_002341825.1 Candidatus Igneacidithiobacillus taiwanensis
TGCGGCATGGTGGGTATCCTTTTGTTTCGCGGTATACCCCTCTGACCAGCAAGGCTCTCTACAGTTCGCTTCCGCCCTCGCTATCGATTTTTGCGAACAGATCGTAGGTATCGGCGGCGGTGATGGTGGCCAAGACGCGCTCGCCAACGCGATGGCCCC
>DDOU01000129.1:4904-7426 GCA_002341825.1 Candidatus Igneacidithiobacillus taiwanensis
GTGGACCTCGTCGAGGAGGATTTCGCGCCGTCGACCCAGCCAACGGCGCAGGCGAGCAGCGCTGATTTCCTGCTGCACGAGGAGAAAGCGCTCCCGACGCTCTTCTCGCACGGCCTCGGGCAGGGCACCCGGCAGGGCATTGGCAGACGCACCCTCGACCGGCGAATAGGCAAAGCAGCCAACGCGATCGAGCTCGGCGCTGCGAATAAAGTCGAGCAGTTCGGAAAACTCTGCCTCGGTCTCGCCGGGAAAGCCGACGATGAAGGTGCTGCGCAGGGTGAGATCCGGCACCTCCCGCCGCCATTGCGCAATGCGGTCGAGGGTGCGATCTGCCGCCGCCGGGCGCCGCATGGCGCGCAGAATGCGCGGGCTGCCGTGCTGCAGGGGTACGTCGAGGTAGGGGAGGATTTTGCCCGCGGCCATCAAGGGTAGGAGCTCGTCGATGTGCGGGTAGGGATAGACATAGTGCAGGCGCACCCAGACCCCCAACTCGCCGAGGGCGCTGCAAAGATCGGTGATGCGGGTGCGTAGGGGCCGCCCCTGATGGAAGGCTGTGCGGTACTTGCGATCCACCCCGTAGGCGCCGGTATCCTGGGAGATGACGAGAAGCTCCTGCACCCCCGCCGCCACCAGCGCCTCGGCCTCGCGGAGAATCTCGCCGGGGTCGCGACTGACCAGCTTACCGCGCATGCTGGGAATGATGCAGAAACTACAGGATTGGTTGCAGCCCTCGGCAATCTTCACATACGCGTAGTGGGATGGAGTGAGGCGCAGCCCCTGGGGTGGGACGAGATCGCTGAAGGGATCATGTTGCGGCGGCAGGGCCGCATGGATGGCGGTAAGGACGGCGCCGTCCTCCTGGGGGCCGGTCACCGCCAAGACCTGGGGATGGGCACGGCGCACAAAATCCCCTGCCTCTTTGGCCCCCAGGCAGCCGGTTACCACCACCCTTCCGTTCTCGGCCAGGGCCTCACCGATGGCCTCCAAGGACTCCTCGACGGCGGCATCGATAAAACCGCAGGTATTCACCACTACCAGATCGGCACCGGCGTAGTCGCCCACCAGTTGATATCCCTCGGCGCGCAGCCGAGTAAGGATACGTTCGCTGTCTACGGTTGCCTTCGGGCAGCCGAGGCTCACAAAGCCCACTTTGGGAATTTTGGCGCCGCTCAAAAGGTATTGCTCACGCTGGCCACGCCGGGTACCGCACCAACGATTTTCTCCACCACCTGCTGCAGATCGATGACGGCATTGGGGCAGCCGGCGCAGGCCCCCTTCATGCGCACCCGCACATCGCGTTCGTGGATTTCTACCAGCTCGATGTCGCCGCCGTCGCGGTTGAGAATGCGGCGCACCGCTGCTACCGCCTCCGCTACCGCCTCGGCATTGGGTAGGGGATCGTCGGGGCCAAAGTTGCGCTTGCGCCCAATGAGGCGCTGCGCCATCGCCTGGGCATGGGCAATCTTGGCCGCCGCTACGGGATCGGTCTCCTCGAGGGCGTCGAGTTCTTCCTCGCTGTAAAAGCGGATGGGCTGCCGGAATTCCTGACTCATGGCTTCAATATAACATGCGCCCGCCGTCAACGACGAGGTTGTGCCCGGTCACATAGGGAGCGTCGAGAAGAAGGTAGGCGACGGCCTTGGCGATGTCTTCGGGGGTACCCTCCCGCTGCAGGGCAGTACGCGACAAATAGCCAGCGCGATCGCCATCCGGCGGGTCGATTCCCTCCGCCCACAGGGCCACCCCCGGCGACACGCAATTGACTCGCACCTCCGGCCCGAGCTCCTTGGCCAGGGCGCGGCTCAAGGCCAGCAAGCCCGCTTTGCTGACCGAGTAGGCAAGATGACCGCGCAGCGGCAACTCCGCCTGCACATCCACAAGGCTCACGATGTTGCCGCGCCGTGCGCGCAGCAGGGGCCAGGCGGCCTGACTGAGAAAGAGCGGCGCGCGCAGATGAATACCTTCCATCTCTTCCCACTGCGCGAGGGTCAGGGTCTCCCAGGGGCTGGGGACGAAGAGGGAGGCATTGTGGACCAAGCCATCGAGACCGCCAAAGTGCTCCTGGCAGGCCTCGATAAGGCGCGTTGGGGTCTGCGGATCGAGCAGATCGCCGGGCAAGAGCAGGACGCTACTCCCCCATTGGGCGCGGATTTCTTGGGCCAGTCTTTCGGCCTCCGCCGCCGAATGCCTATAATGCAGAGCCAGCTGGCAGCCACGGGCGGCGAGCTCACGGGCCATGGCAGCGCCCACGCGCCGGGCGCCACCGGTGATCAAGATGACTTTGGCTTCCAAGGGAGATCCATGGCTGTACTCGGTCCAGGAGTTGTATCCCATCGCCTCGGTGGAGACAAGGTCCATCTTCCCACCCCCGACGCTGCGGCTCTGCAGCATTCGGCAGCCCTGGTAGAGCGCATTCGCGCCGCCATCGATGCGGCAGGTGGGGTGCTGCCCTTTGCCGAGTACATGGAGCTCGCCCTCTATGCCCCGGGCTTAGGCTATTATCAGGCGGGACAGCGGCGCTT
>DDOU01000012.1:0-1625 GCA_002341825.1 Candidatus Igneacidithiobacillus taiwanensis
GGTCTCCCGCAGATCGCTGGTGCTCAGGGCGAGAAAGGCGCCATACAGGGTGCCGATACTAGCGAGGACGATGCCATCGGGTCGAAAGAGCAGGGCGCCCCCGGGCAGCAGCGGCACCGCCCAGTGGCAGAGGCCGTAGACCCCCGCCAATACCGTTGCACCAGAAAGAAAGAGCGCCGCCGCCGGCGCGCTCTGCACATAGGCGGCGCGCGCCCAGCCATGCAGCGGAAACAGGGGAAGCTTTACCCCGAGCCCCGCCACCATAGCCAAAAAGAGCAGCCATTGTGTGGGTGCGGCCAGGGTGCTACCGGTCAGATGCAACCACGAGAAATCATAAAAACCGGTGCGGCTGCCGCTATCCAGGTACACCGGCAAGACGGCCAGCAGCAGGAAGAGCGAAGTCGTTACGGTATAGAGCAAAAAGGTAAGGGCGGCACGGCGGTCTTGGGCGCCGCTACGCAGAATGAGCCAGGCAGCCGCTACCGCGACGATCTCATAAAACCCATAGAAGCTCAGAAAATTGTTCGCAAAAAAGGTGCCCATCAAGGCGCCTTGCAGTACCGCCAGGATCCGCGCCAGATGCAGATCATTGTTCTGACGCCGCTCCAGGCTGAGGGAAAGGGGAAGCAGCAGCGCCGTCGTCAGGGCAAAGAGGTTGGCCAGCGGGCTGCTCTGCAAATCCCAGAGATCGCCGAGTAGGGGTAGATGGATGGCGGCGATGACAGAGGCATTACCGGCGAGCAGCGGCAGACAGAGGAGGATCTCTGCCAGGGCCGCGGCCATGCTCAAGGCCCAGGCCGCCCGCCCGGCCAGACTGAGCCCGAGGGCAACGGCCCAAGGCAGCAGGATGAGCAGAGAGACGATCATGCCGGCCAAGTCCAGATCAGGAGCAGGAGAAGGAAGAGGCCAAGAACCATGCCAAGGGCATAGCTACTGACCAGACCATTCTCCCCCCGCGCCAACCCGTTGGCGGAGAGACCGAGAACATCGCGGAGCCCCCCCTGCGCCAAGCCCTGAATCCCAATCTCCTCGACGCCACGACGCAGAAATCTGCCCAGGGCATAAAAAGGTGCCGGAAAGAGACGCAGAAAGGCGGCATCGATACCCCACCCCGTGGCCAAAAAGCGCCAGCGGCTAAAGCCCCGACCGGCGCGCTCGCGCTTCGCCGCCCAGTAGCCGATACCGATACCGAGGAAGGTGACGGAGGCGCCGGCCAGGGTCAGCAAGAGACCCTCGAGACCCAGCGGGCGCGGCGGCAGGCCCAGTTCTGGCGCCAGCCAAGGCACCCAGAGATGTGGTCCAGGCCAGCCTGGCGGAAATTGCAGCCAGCCGATGCCGATACTCGCCGCCGCCAAAATCGCCAGGGGGAGCTTCATGCCCCAACCCATCTGGTAGGGGCGCTCGAGCTCCACCGGCTTGCCCTCGAAGATCATGAAATACAAACGAAAAGCGTAGGCCGCCGTCAGCAGCGCGCCGGCCAGGGCGAGGGCGTAGGGAAGGCCGCCACCGGCAACCAGGAAACTGGCGTCGATGATGGCATCTTTGCTGTAAAAGGCTGCCGAAACCAACGGTACCGCCGCCAGGCAGAAGATGCCGGCAAGAAAGGTCCAGCGCAGAAAAGGCTG
>DDOU01000012.1:1775-4759 GCA_002341825.1 Candidatus Igneacidithiobacillus taiwanensis
TGACTGATGGTGGAATAGGCAAGCACGCGCTTGACATCGACTTGGGCAAGGGCGCAGGAGGCGGCATAGAAGGCGGTCCAGGCACCGAGGAGGGCGATGAGTTCGAGCATGCCGGGTACGGCGGCAAAAAGCCCCTGTAGACGAATACAGAGATAGACCCCGGCAGTGACCATGGTAGCGGCATGGATCAGGGCCGAAACCGTACTCGGCCCGGCCATGGAGTCGGGTAGCCACACATGGAAGGGAAATTGTGCCGACTTGGCATAGGCACCGATGAGGATGAGCAGGCTCGCTGCGGGCAGGAGAACCGGCGCCGGGCTTGCTTGCAGCAGCGGCAGCAACTGCGGGATGCTCAGGGTATGGTAGCGGGCAAAGAGCAGAAAGATGCCCAGCAGCAGAGCGGTATCGCCAATACGGGTAACGACAAAGGCCTTGCGCCCCGCCCAGGCGTTGCCCGGCTCCCGGTACCAGTGGGAAATCAGGGCATACGAACAAAGCCCCACGGTCTCCCAGCCGAGATAGAGCAGTAGCAGATTGTTGGCGAGCACAAGAACGAGCATCCCCGCCACAAAGAGATTGAGATAGAAATAATAGCGTCGCTCCCCGTAATCCCCGCGCAAATACTGCTGGGAAAAGAGATGAATGAGAAAGCCGACGAAGCTCGCGATGCTGACCATGACCAGGCTGACATCGTCGAGGCGTAGGCTGATGTCGATGTGCAAATCCCCTACCGCCATCCACGTCCAGAGATGCTCGACGATGGCGGGTTGGGTGCCCCGGAGCCAGAAGGCGAGGACGAGGAGGGAGGCGAACAAGGGCATGGTGGCGGCCAAGCGCCCGCACCAGCGCGGCCCGAGCTGTTCGCCAAAGAGGGCGTTGAGGAGGGCGCCGAGGAGCGGAAAGCCCGGCACCAAGAAGAGCCACTCAGCCATCCTGCGCCTCCCGCTCCCGCAGCAAACGCAAGCCATCGACCTCGAGCGTGCCAAGTTCGCGCTTGACCCGCAGCAGCAGCGCCAAACTCGGTGCCAGGGCAGCCCCGCTCAAGGCCATGAGGAAGAGGGCGAGGACCTGCCCGCTTGGCGAATGCCAGCGTACCGCCCCCGCCAATGCCACCACCAGGGCGGCATTGAAGAGTAGTTCTGCGCCGAGGAGCCAGACGATCAGGCTGCGGCGCAATAGAATGAGGGCGAGGCCGGCAAAAAAGAGTAGCGTGGCAGCGGCCAGCGCGATCTCAATCATGCTTGTCCTCCCCGGCATGCAAAACCAGCACCGCCGCAATCACCACAAAGAGCAGGACGGCCACCGCCTCGCTCCACCAGAGGGAGGGGCCGAAGAGGGCATGACCCAGGCGTGCCGGGGTAATGGCCTGGATCGGCTCGTCGATGACCGGCACTTGCCAGAGCAAGGCGGCCAGCGCCAGGGCCAAGGCCAGCAGTACCAGGGCAGCCCAGGGCCAGCCATGCCGCCATCTCCGCTTGGCGCTTGCCGCCCGCGCCTCGGGGCCGAGGAGCATGAGGGCAAAAAGAAAGAGCACGAGGATGGCGCCGAGATAGAGGAGGATTTCCATGGCTGCCAAAAACGGCGCGCCGAGTAGATAGAATAGGATGGCGAGGACGCCCAGGGCGGCCGCCACGGCAACGACGGCATGGAGGGTATCGCGCAAGAGCAGAACGCCGAGGAGCAAGCCGGCGAGCAGAACGAGGAGCAGCAGGCCAAGAGCGATCATGGCAGATTGCTCCGCGGGTCGACGGCCGCCGCCGGCGGCAGGGCGCAGATGCGCACCCCGGCATGGTCGTAGTAGCGATAGTCTGGGTGCTTGCCCGGGCCATCGATGAGCAGAGCCTCTTTGCCATACACAAAATCGCCGCGCTCGCTCTGCGCAAAGGCAAATTCTGGCGAGAGCTGGATGGCCAAGGTCGGGCAGGCCTCCTCACAGAGCCCGCAATAGATGCAGCGCGCAAAATTGATACGGAAACTCTCGGCGAAGCGACGGCCGTCGGGGCGATCCGCCCCCCCCAAGGCGATGCACTGGGTCGGGCAGACGGCAGAGCAGAGCTCGCAAGCGACGCAGCGTTCCTCGCCATCGGCATCGCGGGTGAGCACTGGCCGCCCGCGCCAGCGTGGGCCGAGTTGGGGCTGCTGCTCTGGGTAGGAGAGAGTATCGCGGCGCGGCAACTGGCGCAGGGTCGTCCAGAAACTGGCAAAGAAGCGGCGCCAGAGCTTCATGGCGTCCCCAACCAGGCCGCCGCCAGGGCGGTCAGCAACAAATTGAGGATGGCCAGGGGCAAAAGCGCATTCCAGCCCCAATGCAGCAGTTGGTCGTAGCGCGGCCGCGGGAGGCTCGCACGCATCCAAAAAAAGACCAGGATCACCAGCGCCGTCTTGAGGAGCATCCAGCAGCAGCCGGGCAAGAAAGGCCCGCTCCAGGCACCCAGATAGAGCAGGGCAATGAGGGCCGCGATCAGCACCAGACCCAAATACTCGCCCAAAAAGAAGAAGCCGAAGCGCATGCCGCCATACTCGGTGTGGTAGCCCGCCACCAATTCGCTTTCTGCCTCGGCGAGGTCAAAGGGCAGACGCTGGGTTTCGGCCACCCCGGCAATCGCAAAAACAAGAAAGCCGAGGGGTTGATAGACGATGAGGGGGAGCCCGCTGCCAGCCTGCCCAAGCCCCTGCAGGGAGAGGCTGCCGGCAAGGAGGACCAGGGCAAGGAGAGCAAGGCCGAGGGGGAGTTCGTAGCTGATCAGCTGCGCCACCGCCCGAATCGCCCCATAGAGGGCGAATTTGTTGTTGGACGACCAACCGCCGAGGAAGACGCCATACACATGCAATGAGCTGAGGGCGAGAAGCAGCAGCAGCCCAATATTCCAGGTGCCGGCCCAAGAGATTCCGGGCGCCAGGGGCAGTACGGCAAAACCGGCCAGAGCGCTGGCCGCGACGAGGACCGGAGCGCCACGGTACAGCCAGCTATTGGCAAAACGGGG
>DDOU01000012.1:4794-5168 GCA_002341825.1 Candidatus Igneacidithiobacillus taiwanensis
CCCAAAGGGCCCAAGGCGATTCGGACCCAGACGATTCTGTAGGAGTGCCAGTACCCGGCGTTCGGCAAAGACCAGAAAACCGGCAAGGCCGAGGAGGGCGAGCAAGGTGGCGAGCATGGCCAGGACTTGGATGGCGATCAGCATGGGTCGAGCCACTCCGGTGTTAGGCCATCGCCGGGGCGCAGGCCCAGATCCGCCAGAAGCTCCCCGGGAATGGCGAGTACTTCCGGGCACATATCCGGAACTTCCCGCAGCGGCAGGGTACCGGTTTTGCCGTCGCCGGCGTGCAGCCGTACCGCCTTCGCCCGTACTTGGCCTGGCGCCAGCCAGGCTGCCGGCATGGGCGCCAGGCTGTGTAGTTCGCGGGCGCCAGT
>DDOU01000012.1:5238-5442 GCA_002341825.1 Candidatus Igneacidithiobacillus taiwanensis
GGCGGCGCGGAGTGCAGGCGAAAGCGAGCGCGCAGATCTTCCGGGAGGAAGCTCTCGGCCCCCGCCGCGCCCACCAGAAAATCGCGGTAAAAGCGGTACCGCTCCTGCCAGGCCGCGATCGTGCCCAGGCGCTCCGCCAGGGCTTGGCAAAAGGCCAGAGGCGAAGGCAAGGCGCTACTTTGCAAAATGCCGCCGGCGGCATTT
>DDOU01000153.1 GCA_002341825.1 Candidatus Igneacidithiobacillus taiwanensis
CAGTCAGGATCGCGCCTGGGAACTTCCCCTCTTCGAGGAATACCAGGAGCAGTTGAAAAGCCCCTTTGCCGACCTGAGCAATGTGGGAGGACGTCCGGCCGGCACCATCACTGCCGCCTGCTTTCTCTCCCGCTTTACCGAGGACTACCGCTGGGCGCATCTCGACATTGCCGGCGTCGCTTGGCAAAGCGGCGACAACAAGGGTGCTACCGGCCGACCAGTGCCCCTGCTGGTGCACTTTCTGCAGCATCGCGCCAAGGCTCACTGAGGTTTACGCGTGGGCGGCACCGCCAAGTTTTACCAGCTTCCGGCGCCAGCCCTGACCGTGGTGGAAAGTCGGCGCGCCATCTGTCGGGTTCTTGCCAAAGCCTGGCAAGTCCTTGGCAAGGTGGATGTGCTCGCCCCCGATGCCGAAACCCAAAGCGCCTTCGATGATCTGCTGTGGACCTTTCACGCCGGCGCCTTTGTGCCCCATGGTGGCTCTGCCAACGAACCCGTCTATCTATTCCATGATCCGGCGCTGCGTCGGCAGGAAGCGTCGGCACTGGCTTTGGTCGAATGGCGGGAGCCGGTTCCCGGCGGGCAGAACATCGAGCACCTCATCGATTTCATTCCCGCCGCCGAGGCGGAACGGGAGCCGGCGCGGGAACGCTACCGCCAATGCAAACGAGCAGGATACAGTATCCAGCTCTTTCCTTTAGAGCTTTGAGGGAGAATGCCATGACAGCCAATGATCGCCGCGAGCCGGTTCTCGAGGAAGCCGAGTTACCCAGCGAGGAAAAACCTTTCTTGCTTACGGAACTGCTCCGCGAGGGATTACCCCGCCCCCTCTGGCGTCGCCCCAAGGGCGAGGAAGAGACGAGTGTGGCAGAACCGCTTCGCCAGCAAACCACGGAACGAGCAGAGCCACAGTTCACCCCGACACCCAGCACCCCGCCAAGCCGCAGAAGCGAGCCACAGATCAGCATCGACGGCGCCTGGGAGGATCATCCGCAGGCTGCAGCCCCAACTGCTCCTGGCGAGAGCATCGAAGCGACCGAACTGACCCAAGCCTTGCAGCGGATTCGCGGACTCTCGGCCGGCACGGCCGATGTCGCGCCGCCGATGCCGTCTCCCGAAAGCGCTGCTGCTCCCAGCGCTACCGCGGCAGATACCGCGACGATGGCCGAAGAAACCCACACAGCCACGGCAATGCCGGCATCTTCTGTTGCTGCGGAGGTGCAGAGGCAGCCAGAAGTACCGGCCCCCGACCCTACCCGCGCTGAGAACCATGCCGAGCCGCGCTTCATGGAACCCGGATATCTGCGCGATCTCGAGACGCTTTTGCGCCGGGAAGTGGAGCGCCGCGTCGTTGCCGAAATGGAAGAACAGATCACCCAGCACCTGCAAAAGGTCTGGAAAGAGCAGGTGAGCTTGACCCTGATGCGCAGCATCGCCCTCGAGGGTATCCGTCTGCGCGAGGGCGTGGCGGAGCTCGTACACAATGCGCTTCCGGAGATACTGCAGCGCGTGGTAACCGAAGAGTTGCAAAACGCCCGGCAGACGATCGACTTCGCAGACAGCAACCCCTGAAGGATCTCCCATGACCGATTCCCTCGACCGCCCCTTCGCGCCGGCCGATATCGAGGCCTCCTGCTATGCCCTGTGGGAGCAACTCGAGGTATTCCGACCGGCGGGCACCGGCGAGCCCTACTGCATCATGCTGCCGCCGCCGAATGTGACCGGCACCCTGCATATGGGCCACGCCTTTCAGGACACCCTCATGGACATCCTCATCCGCCGGGCGCGGATGCAGGGCAAACGCACCCTTTGGCAGCCAGGTACCGACCATGCGGGTATTGCCACCCAGATGCTGGTCGAGCGCCGGCTGGAGGCCGAGGGGCAGAAACGTCACCAACTCGGTCGCCATGCCTTCTTGGAGAAAGTCTGGCAGTGGAAGGAGGAATCTGGCGGTAAGATCAGCCAGCAGATGCGCCGTCTTGGCGCCTCCTGCGATTGGCAGCGCGAACGCTTCACCCTCGACGACGGCCTCTCCCAAGCGGTGCGCGAGGTCTTCGTACGCCTGCACCAGGAAGGTCTGATTTACCGCGGCAAACGCCTGGTAAACTGGGATCCGGTACTACAGACTGCCGTCTCCGACCTGGAGGTGCTCAATAGCGAGGAGCAGGGGCATCTTTGGCACATCCGCTATGCCTTGAGCGATGGCTCCGGCGCCCTGGTGGTGGCCACGACCCGCCCGGAAACCCTGCTCGGCGACGCGGCGGTGGCGGTGCATCCCGAGGATCCGCGCTATCGCGACCTGATCGGCAAGACCCTGCGCCTGCCCATCACCGGCCGCGAAATCCCCATCATTGCCGACGAATACGTCGAGATGGAATTTGGCTCCGGATGCGTAAAGATCACCCCCGCCCACGATTTCAACGACTATCAGGTCGGACAGCGGCATCAACTGCCCCTGCTCAACATCTTTACCCCGAGTGCGCACATCCGCGATACGATCGAGGTGGTCAGCGGCAGCATCAGCGATGTCTCGATTCCCGAGGCGCTGCGCGGCCTCGATCGGTATGCGGCACGCAAGCGTCTTTTGGCCCTCCTCGAGGCCGAGGGCAGCCTCGTCGACACCCAAGACCATCGCTTGATGATCCCGCGCGGTGATCGCTCGCAAGCGGTGATCGAACCCTACCTTACCGACCAATGGTATGTGCGCGTCGAGCCACTGGCAGCAAAGGCTCGGCAGGCGGTGGCCGATGGCCGGATCCGCTTTGTGCCGGAGAACTGGAGCCGCACCTATTTCGACTGGATGGAGCGCATCGAGGACTGGTGCATCTCGCGGCAACTCTGGTGGGGACACCAGATTCCTGCATGGTATGGCCCGGATGGCAAAATCTTCGTTGCCCATAGCGAGGAAGCGGCAGAGCAGGCCGCCGCCAAACACTACGGCATGCCGGTCGTCTTGGAGCGCGACCCCGATGTTCTCGACACCTGGTTCAGCTCGGCCCTCTGGCCCTTCAGCACCCTCGGCTGGCCGGAGCAGACCGCCGACCTGCAGACCTTCTACCCCACCTCGGTACTGGTGACCGGCTTCGACATCATCTTTTTCTGGGTCGCCCGGATGATCATGATGGGCCTGCACTTTACCGGCGAGGTGCCCTTCCGCGATGTGTATGTGCATGGTCTCATCCTCGATGGCGAAGGCCAGAAGATGAGCAAATCCAAGGGCAATGTCCTCGATCCCATCGACCTCATCGACGGCATCGGCGCCGAGGAGCTGGTGAGCAAACGCACCCAGGGGCTGATGCAACCGCAGATGGCGGAAAAGATCGCCAAGGCCACCCGTAAGGAGTATCCAGACGGCATCCCCGCCTTTGGTACCGATGCCCTGCGCTTCAGTTTTGCCAGCATTGCCACCCAGGGGCGGGATCTGCGCTTTGACCTCAAGCGCGTGGAAGGCAACCGCAATTTCTGCAACAAGATCTGGAACGCTGCCCGCTTTGCTCTCTTGCAAACCCCCGCGCCCGAACTGCTGGAGGGAGAACGCATCCTGCTGCCGCCGGAGCGCTGGATCATCGCCCGACTGCAGGCTACCGAGGCAAGCATCAACGAGGCCCTCGACCAGTATCGCTTTGCCGACGCGAGCCAAGCCCTCTACCAGTTTTTCTGGAATGACTATTGCGATTGGTATATCGAATTCAGCAAAACGGTACTGCGGCCGGAGGCGGCCTTCAGTGCTGCGGAAATTCGCGGCACCCGGCGCACCCTCCTTGCCGTACTCGAGGCTGCCCTGCGCCTCGCCCATCCCTTCCTCCCTTTTCTGACCGAGACCCTCTGGCAGCGCGTTGCACCTTTGCTAGGCAAGACCGGGGAAACCATCGCCCTCGCCCCCTATCCCATTGCCGACGCCAGCAAGCGGGATGCCGAAGCCGAGGAGGATCTCGCCTGGCTCATGGATTTCATTCGCGCCTTGCGCTCGGTGCGGGGAGAGATGAACATTGCCCCGAGCGCCACCCTGCCGGTGCTGCTGCAGGGCGGCGATGCCACCGACCGCGCACGCTTGGCGCGGCTCTCGCCCTGGTTGCAACAGTTGGCGCGCTGCAATGCGCCGGTCTGGCAAGAGGGCGAAGTTCCTCCTGCTGCCCTGCAACTGCTGGGAGAACTGCGCATTTTGGTGCCCTTGGCGGGTCTCATCGACGTTGCGGCGGAATTGCAGCGCTTGGTCAAGGAAGAAAACCGTCTCCTTGGCGAACGGGAAAAGGTGCAGGCGCGCTTGGGGCAGAGTAGCTTTCGCGACCGCGCCCCGGCGGAGGTCGTTGCCCGCGAAGAGGCCCGGGTCGAAGAGCTGAACAGCGCCTTACGCGAGCTGGCTACCCAGCAGGCACGACTGGCAGAAATTGCTCGTCTGGAGGAAAACCCCGCGTGAGCAAGGGGCGAGAGGGCAGATTTCCGCAAGAACGGCTCTACCCCCTCGAGCCCCTCTTTGGCCGCTTTCTTACCCCGCTCGAGCAATTCTTCCGCCGCGCCACCACCGGCGGCATCGTACTGATTGGCGTAACCCTGGTAACCCTGCTGCTCAGCAATTCGGCCCTGCAGGCCAACTATCAGCACTTTTGGCATCAGCATTTGTCCCTGCAACTCGGGCAATGGCGTCTCGATCACGATCTGCAGGAATGGGTCAACGACGCCCTCATGGCGGTCTTTTTTTTCGTCATCGGCCTCGAGCTCAAACGCGAGTTGCTGGTGGGAGAACTAGCCCGTATCAGCGATGCAATTCTGCCCATTGTCGCGGCGCTGGGGGGCATGTTGGTGCCGGCGCTGCTCTTTACCGCTCTCAATGCCGGGACTGTCGGCGCGCCGGGGTGGGGGATTCCCATGGCCACCGACATCGCCTTTGCCATCGGCATCCTGGTTTTGCTGGCCTGGCGGATACCGCGCAATCTCCTCATCTTTCTCACCGCCCTGGCCATTGCCGATGATCTCGGTGCGGTCCTCGTCATTGCCATTTTCTATACCGCCCATATCGCTTGGTGGGCCCTGGCCAGTGCCGGGGGAATCTTTGCCTTGCTCCTCCTTCTCAACCAAAGCGGTATTCGCCAGCCCCTGCCCTATCTCTTGCTCGGGATCCTGCTTTGGTATTTTCTTCTCGTTTCCGGTATCCATGCCTCCATCGCCGGCATTCTCGTCGCCATGACGCTGCCAGCGCGCGGCTCCATCAGCCCCGCGCAGCTACGCGTTACCCTGCGCGAGCGTGAGAAAGACCTGGCCCGTCTGCTCGAACAGGACGCTCCCCTCGATCCCCTGGTGCACCCCGAACTGAGCCATCTTGCCGAGGAACTGCGCCGCACCAGTCGCGCCATGCTCTCGCCGCAGCAACGTCTGGAGCACACCATGGGTCCCTGGGTCACCTTCGTCATCCTACCCATATTTGCCCTTGCCAATGCTGGTGTGGATTTTTCGCAAGTGAGTACTGCCATGCTGTGGAGTTCGGTAACTCTGGGGGTAATACTCGGGCTCGTGCTCGGCAAGTTTGTCGGTATCAGCCTCGCCAGTTGGCTCACGGTGCGCATGGGTCTTGCGCAATTACCCCGCGGTGTTGCCTGGCGCCATCTCCTCGGTGCCGCATGGCTCGCAGGTATCGGCTTTACCATGTCGCTCTTCATCAGCCAGCTCGCCTTTACCCAAAGCGAATTACGGGAAGAAGCCAAAGTCGGTATTCTTCTTGCCTCGCTGCTGGCTGGTATCATTGGCTTACTGTGGCTGTGGCTAGCCAGTGGAGAAAAAACCCATGCTGCCTGCTGATCTCGATGCAACCGTTGCCCGCGCCCTGGCCGAAGATATTGGTAGTGGCGATCTCAGCGCGGCCCTGATCGATCGCGAGCAACTCTTACGGGCCCACATCATCAGCCGCGAAGCTGGGGTGCTCTGCGGCAGCCCCTATGTCGATGCGGTCTTTGCCCGGCTAGCGCCGGGGCTCAGGGTAGAGTGGCAGCTACAGGAGGGCGATGCCATTGCTCCCGGGCAAGAGCTTTGCCGCCTGCAGGGGCCAGCCGGAGCCCTGCTCAGCGGCGAACGCAGCGCCCTCAATTTCTTGCAGCTACTCTCGGCCACGGCAACGCAGACCCGGCGCTTTGTAGAACGCTTGGCCGGCAGCTCCACCCGCCTCCTCGATACCCGCAAGACCCTCCCGGGCCTGCGGCTGGCGCAGAAATATGCGGTGCGGGTGGGCGGCGGCCACAATCATCGTCTGGGCCTCTTCGATGGTATTCTCATCAAGGAAAACCATATTGCCGCCATTGGCGGCATTGGCGCGGCCATCGAGCGTGCCCGCCGCCTCGCGCCGGTGCTCACCCGTATCGAGGTCGAGGTCGAGACGCTGCAGCAGCTGGAAGAAGCACTCGCGGCGGCTGCCGACATGGTCCTCCTCGATAATTTTTCCCTTGCCGACCTGCGTGCAGCCGTGCAGCGAGTAGGCGGACAGATCCCCCTCGAAGCGTCGGGGAATATT
>DDOU01000134.1:0-840 GCA_002341825.1 Candidatus Igneacidithiobacillus taiwanensis
GCTCTTCGTGTTGTTGCTCATTTTTGTGCTCAAAGGCGTTATCGTTTGGGCAGTATGCCGGTTCGCCGGCTTCGAAACCGGCGTGGCAATTCGCAGCGCCATCGTTCTCGCCCAGGCAGGAGAGTTTGGTTTTGTATTGATTTCTTTGGCGGCGCAGAAAAATCTCGTCCCTAGTAATGTCCTCCAGCCGGTGCTCGGCGCCATGCTCTTGTCGATGCTACTGGCACCACTTCTGGTACAGCATAATGGCCGCATTGCCCGCTTTTTTGCACCCGGGTACAAAAAACAGCGGCAGCAGAATTTGGACATGGTGCGCGAGCAGGATTTACGCGAGCAAGTCATCATTTGTGGATATGGGCGCGTCGGCCAGAGTATCGCCCGCGTGCTTGACGACGAGGGCGTGCCCTACCTGGCCCTGGATCTCGATCCCACCCGCGTGCGGCAAGCCCAGGCTGCCGGCGAGTCGATTTTTTATGGCGACGCTGGCCGCCGCGATCTACTGGAGGCGGCCGGGATTGCCCATGCCCGCGCCATTGTCATCACCTACGGCAATTCCAAGCAGTCGATTCGCGTGCTGGCAGCGGCCAAGGAGCTGCGACCGCAAATCCCGGCCATCGTACGCGCCCACGACGACAGCCAAATGGAAGCACTGGAGGCGGCGGGCGCAGACGCGGTCATCCCCGAAGTCACCGAAGGCGCCTTGATGCTGGCCTCGCAAACCTTGCTACAGATTGGTTTTCCCATGAGCACGGTGTTGCGCCGGGTGCGTCGCTTTCGCCAGGAGCGCTATAGCCTCTTTCGCGGCAACTTTTGGGGCGGATCAGAGCCCGGAGAAGACCA
>DDOU01000134.1:901-10891 GCA_002341825.1 Candidatus Igneacidithiobacillus taiwanensis
GTGCAGGTAGCCGCCGTGCGCCGCTTTGGCATTCGTGGTCGTGAGCCTTCGCCAGATACCCGCTTGCGTCGCGATGATGTAGTGGTGCTCTTTGGCCGGCCGGAAGCCTTGGCCGAGGCGGAGCGCTTCGTGCTCAACGGCGAGCAGGAAGAAAAGCCGGCCAAGGCGCAAGAAGTCGCCTAGGGGCATGGGATCATAGAGGGGTAACGGGATGCGTTGGAGTCTATTGGAAATTGAAAGGCAAACAGAAATTGTCATCTGGCAGGGAGAAGAGGCCTTTCTGCTACGCGACCTGGGTGCAGAGTATGGCGCCCGCGATGTGCTCGAAGCCAGTCCGGCACTACGCGATCGGCTTTCGACCCCAACTTGGCACCAGGGACTCCGCGCCGTCGACTTGAAAACAGCACGCTACCTGCCGCCCCTACTGGGCCAAAAGATCCTCTGCGCTGGCCTCAACTACCGCGATCATATCCTGGAAACCCACAGCGAAACGCCGACCTATCCCAACTTCTTCATCCGCTTTCCAGATTCTTTTGTAGGACACGAGGAGGCCCTGGAGATCCCACCGGTATCCTCCGCCTTCGATTACGAAGTAGAGCTCGCGGCCGTGCTCGGACGGCCTCTCTTTGGCAGCATCTCGCGCGATGCGGCGCTGGCGGCGGTAGGGGGCTACACCCTTTGCAACGATGGCAGCTTCCGCGACTTGCAATTTCGTGCAAGCCAATGGACCCTGGGCAAGAATGTGCCGCGCAGTGGCGCTCTCGGGCCTTGGGTGCTAAGCGCCCACGAGTTGCCCTTAGGGGCGCGAGGCTTGCAGCTGCAGACCTGGGTGGGTACGGAGTGCCTACAAAATGGCAACAGCGCCGACCTACTCTTTGACGTTGCCGACTTGCTGATTGCCCTGGCGGCGGTCTTGCCTTTGGGGCCGGGCGATGTGCTCGCCACCGGTACCCCAGCCGGGGTCGGCTTTACTCGCCAGCCACCGCGCTTTTTACAAGACGGCGAAGTCTGCGAACTGCGTATCGAGGGTATTGGCAGCCTCCGCAACCCGGTACGCAAGGTCGCTCACTCCAAATAGGTGTATCCCTGCAGACCATCGCGGAACTCGCGCAAAAAGCCCTCGCGCTTGGCGGCCGGGATGTGCAGATTGGTGGCCGCCAGCTTCTTTTCGAACTCGCGCACCAACTCTTCGGCAGAAAACTGCACCGCTTGCAAGACTTCCGCCACGGTGTCTCCAGGCACCGCCCCCTCCAGACGCAGGGAGCCGTCGCTTTCGCAGATGACATTGACGGCATCGGCATCGCCAAAGAGGTTGTGCATGTCACCCAGAATTTCCTGGTAGGCGCCCACCAGAAAAACGCCGAGACAGTAATTTTCGCCCTCCTGCACGGCATGTACCGGCAGGCTAGGGCTGAGCCCATCGGCGGTCACATAGGCATCGATACGCCCGTCGGAGTCGCAGGTGATGTCCTCGAGGCGAGCGCGGCGGGTTGGGCGCTCATCGAGACGCTGGATGGGCATGATCGGAAACACCTGGTCGATGGCCCAGACATCGGGCAAGGACTGGAAGAGAGAAAAGTTGGCAAAATATTTATCTACCAGTTTTTCTTCTAGTTCATCCAGAATTTCACGATGGGCGCGCTTTGCGGCATCGAGCAACGATCGGCAGCGCCACATGAGGTGCGCATAGATCCGCTCTGCCCGCGCCCGCCCGGCAAGATCCAGCAGCCCGAGCTTGAAGGCCTGCTGGTCTTCGCCAAGGCGAAAAACCGCTTCTTGATAGATTTCCAGGGCGGTGCTTGCATCGGGACGGCTTTCCAGGCGCGCGAGCAAACGCGCCCATGGGTCTTTGGCATCCTCGGGCCGGTCCGTTGCCGCCAAACTCTCCCCCGCCGCCGTCTCGACATCGATGACGTTGAACAACAGCACCGCATGGTGCGCCGTTAGGGCGCGTCCCGATTCCGAGATGATACGCGGTTGCGGCAGCGCCTCCTCCCGGCATAGCTGCGCGAGTCCTTCGACTACCGCTTGCGCGTAGTCCTCGAGGCGATAATTGGTGGAACAGTAGGCGCGGGAATGGGTACCCTCGTAATCCACCCCCAAACCGCCGCCCACGTCTACCACCTGCAGATTGGCGCCCAAGCGTCGCAGCTCGCCGTAGAGGCGGGCGCACTCGCGCATCCCCTCATGTATATGCTGAATATTGGGAATCTGCGAGCCGAGATGAAAATGCAGCAATTGCAGATACTCGAGGGCGTCATTGCGCTCCAACTCGGCTACCAGCTTGAGGATTTCCGTAGAAGAAAGACCAAATTTGGATTTTTCGCCGCCGGTATTCTGCCATTTTCCTGCCCCGGCCGAGGCCAAACGGGCACGCAGCCCGATACGCGGCCGCACCCCGAGCTCCTGGCTGATGCGTAGAATCAACGGTAGTTCGGCGCTCTTCTCCACCACCAGATATACCTGCAAGCCAAGGCTCTCGCCCATCAGGGCGAGACGAATATATTCCGCATCCTTGTAGCCGTTGCAGATGATCGTCCCGCCCGCGGGCATGAGGGCAAGAACGATCAACAGCTCCGGCTTGCTCCCCGCCTCCAGACCAATCTGCCCCGCGCCGGCGTGCAGAATCTCCTCCACCACCCGGCGCTGTTGGTTGACCTTGATGGGATAGACTGGGGTATAGGAAGCGGCGTAATTTTCGCGACGCATTGCCTCCGCAAAGGCATGTTGGAGAGCCCGCACGCGCTGCTGCAAAATCTGCGGAAAACGCAAGAGGCAAGGCAAGCCAAGATTTTGGCCGGGCAAGCGGCTCAACACGTCGACCAAGCCAGCCCGCGCCGAATCGGCGCCACCCTGGGGCGTTACCCAAAGCTGGCCATCTTCACCTACCTGAAAATATCCCTCGCCCCAATGGGCAAGATTATAGAGATTGCTTGCGTCTTCCCCAGTCCAGCCCACTTGCCGCCCTCCCCTCATGCTCGCGCGGCTCAGTCTAGGGCTTGCCGGGGTCGCGCTCAAGGCATACCGCCCAGGCTGCGTTACAAAGCCTCGTTGGCGTAGTCTGCCAAACGCGAGCGCTCGCCCCGGCGCAGGGTCACATGGCCGCTGTGCTCCCAGTTTTTGAAGCGATCGACCACGTAGGTCAGGCCCGAAGTCGTCTCGGTAAGGTACGGAGTATCGATCTGGGCAATGTTGCCTAGGCAGACCACCTTGGTCCCTGGCCCGGCGCGGGTGATCAGGGTCTTCATCTCCTTGGGCGTGAGGTTTTGCGCCTCGTCGATGATGACGAATTTTTCGAGGAAGGTGCGCCCGCGCATGAAGCTCATCGATTTGATACGCAGGCGCTTGCCGATGAGATCCTGGGTCGCGCTGCGCCCCCAACTGCCCGCGCCCTCCGGGCCGCGGGAGAGGATTTCGAGATTATCTTCGATGGCCCCCATCCACGGCTGCATTTTCTCTTCTTCGGTGCCCGGCAAAAAGCCGATCTCATCGCCCACCGGTACGGTGGCACGGGTAATGATGGCCTCGGCATAGCGCTTGTCTTCAAAGATTTGCTGCAGCGCCGCCGCCAGGGTCAGCAGCGTCTTACCGGTACCTGCCGGCCCGAGAATGCTGACGAAGTCGATGTTGGGATCGAGGAGCAAAGACAAGGCATAATTCTGTTCGCGGTTGCGCGCGCGCACTCCCCACACCGCATTGCGCTCGGTGCTGTAGTCGACAATGCGCTCGATGATGGCGTGATCCGGGGCGACGGAACGGACGATGGCCGAGAAGTCCTCGCGCTGCTCGCCTTCGGGACTGATCTGGATGAATTGGTTGGGGTACCAATGGGCGATCGCCGGCCCGCGCAGGCGGTAAAAGCTGCGTCCACTCTCCTGCCAGGCATCGAGGTCGCGGCTGTGGTGCTCCCAAAAATCCGCCGGCAGGATGTCGACGCCAGTGTAGAGCAGGTCGGCATCTTCCAAGGCGCGATCGTTGTGATAGTCCTCCACCCGAATACCCAGGGTGCGGCCCTTGATGCGCAGGTTGATGTCCTTGCTAACCAGGATCACCTCGCGCTCGGGGTGCAGGCTCTGCAAGGCCAAGGTCACCGCGAGAATCTCGTGGTCCGCCTTACCCCCCGCCAAGTCTTCGGGCAACTTTTGCTGGTAGGCTGCCGTCTGGAAATACAAACGCCCCTGGGCGTAGGGCAGCGGCAAACCCGCCTCGAGGTCGGCATCGCTGGCTAGCATCTCATCGAGATGCCGACTCACTTGGCGCACATTACGTGCCTGCTCGCTCAGACCTTTCTTGTGCTGGTCCAACTCCTCCAACACGATCATCGGCAAAAGGATGTCGTGTTCCTGAAAACGGAACAACGACGCCGGATCGTGCATCAAGACATTGGTATCGAGAACGTAAAGGCGCGGCTGATTACCCTCGGGCTTGTCGCTCATTTGGCGAGCTTTTGCACTTCGGCCAGGATTTTTTCGGCGTGGCCAGCGGCCTTTACCTTACTTTCTGCATAGGCCAACTTGCCTTCGGCATCGATAATGAAAGTGCTGCGCTCGATACCCATGTACACCTTGCCGTAGTTCTTTTTTTCCTTGATGACGTCGTAGGCCTTACACAAGGTCTCGTCGGGATCGGAAAGCAGCGAGAAGGGAAAGGAATATTTGCAGGCGAATTTGTCGTGGCTGGCCACACTATCCCGCGACACGCCGAGCACTTCCGCCCCCAGAGCCTGGAATTTGGGGTAGAGAGCGCTGAACTCCTGGCCCTCTGTGGTGCAGCCCGGGGTATCGTCTTTGGGGTAGAAGTAGAGGACCACGATCTTGCCCCGCAGGCTTTCCGAAGATATCAGCTCACCGCGTTGATTCTGCGCCGCAAATGCCGGAGCCATTTGACCGATTTCGAGGGTTTCCGCCATGACTTTTCTCCCTGTTGGTTAGGACGAATCTACCGCGAGCCCCGCGCGACTGTCCAGTTACTTTGCCGCGGCTGCGCCTGCGGGGTACCATTCAGACATGGACCAACAGAGTGCAGTGGCAGAACGTACCAGCGAGGCAGAGCGCCGCATTCGCGCCGCCGGCCAGCGCCCGACCAAAGCGCGGCTGCAGATTCTGCAGGCGTTGCTCGATCTTGCGCAGCCGGTGAGCCATGGCGAAATTCAGGAGCACATTCTCGAGCACTGGAAGGAAGCCATGGACCGCGTTACCCTCTATCGCGGCCTCGACTGGCTGGTGCAACACCAACTCACCCACCGCATTACCGCCGACGACCGCGTCTGGCGCTTCAGTGCCATCAACCTCGAGCACCCCTCCCATCCGCATTTTCATTGCCTGCGCTGCGGGCAAGTCCTTTGCCTACCCGAAAGCCAACTCCCCCAGCCCATCCTCCCCGAAGACTACCGGGTCGAGGAAATCGAAATGGTCGTCAACGGCATCTGCCCCCATTGCCAAAAGACCGTGGAGAGCGGGGATAAGAAGGGGGGCTGAGAAATCCGCGGTTTTTTCATCAGTCGGATTCGATCATACCCAAACAAAAATCTGCGCAGGACGGCGAGCTCTACGACATAACAAGCCTGCCTCGCTCACAAGGTCTACCACTGCAATACCAACGGTATATCCAAACGCCAGCAGCCTAGTGCATTTAGAGCGAAGGTCGGCTAAATTGGTAGCGCCGCATAACCAATCGAGTCGAGTAAGGAGAAAACATGTACAAGTCTTTTTGGATCAGCGTCGCCTCAGCCGCTGCTCTTATCGCATCGCCTTTTGCTCTTGCGCTACCCAGCAAATCCGCGCAAATGGTCCGATAAGATTTATTTTTTTCGGAAAAGGGATATGAGTTCTTCTAGGCCTTTGGCTATAGGCGGAAGCTCTACTCTGAGGGGCCCAATTTCATATTTTCCACCAGATAAAATAGCTGCTACGGCTAAACTTATTGCAATTCCCTCAAAAACTACTAATAACGGATTCTCTCTTTTAATATCTCTAATAGCTAGTCGATACCTTTTATCGAGCCGATCACGATACCTGATATACTCAAACAAATCTAACTGCATGTTGCGGTAAAATTCTAAACTTTTTTCCGATGACCTATACTTCTCTGCAAGATAAGTGACACTTTCCTGATTAATATCCTGAATACTAGATATGTATCGGAAATCCGAGCTCATTGTGATCGATATATCTCTATATAATAAACTAAAAATCATGAAATAATCACCGAGATCAAAAAGATCGATATTATTTCCATCCGTATATATTGTAGCAGCAACTTCTTCCGCGACGCCGGTTAACATTTCTTCTCCTTAAGGTAGATTCCTAGATTCTGAGATGAAAACCTTTAACTAAACATATTTACTTGACTATCGCCTTGAGAAGCCCAAATCATGACTTAACAAACCAGATAGCCGCACCAAACATAATAACGGTACTCAACCTTGGATTTACATACCAAGAATTACCGTCGTGAACGCTAGGTTGTAAATAACACCTACTCATTTTCCAAAAGCTACCGGATCTCGTGGCTCAGACCAGTGCACCGCAAAACAGCTAACCGGCTAATCTAAAATCGCGATGCAGCATCCGTTTTCAGTCTTCGCTGGCTTTACCTAGCATACTTCATAAGTACAGCACCGTTTGCGGACAAACTAAATCCAAAATACGAATGTCACAATGCTACTCCTAAAAGATCGCTGATGGCAATACTCTATAAGGTTAAAGGTCTTCCGGGATGAGAAGATGCATAGCCACCCAATTCTCTACAGAGTACTATAGATTCGGTAGCCCCATAGTTCCTCCAAGCCCTGCCCACAGTCCTCGCGACGTTACAGGTACCAATCATCGACGCTCAAAGCATCGCCTCCGCTGCTGCACGCCTAAAGAGCGAAGCGGCAGCGAGCAGTCCTCGGGAGGCAGCGCGGCGAACTGCAACCGCCGCAACGAGAGCGTCGCTGGGAGTGTAGGCTCGTGCCATGCAGAATGGTTGCCGTCCAGTCATATTGGAAAGCGGCGTGTCTTCTGCGCCCAATCGAGGCGGACGATACGCGAGCTGACCGGGCCGTCCGGGGCCAGTCATCTAATCGCCAACACAAGGCCTTTTCGCGCATCGGCGCGCGAAAAGGCTCACTGAGCACATTAATTCTCCGCCTCCTCTGTCATATTGTCCTCCTATCGATACGTTACCGTTGAATAAACGGAACCATGTAGTGCTCCAAAAGTCTATCCGCACGTATTGAAGATACTTCGAGCAACCGCGTACATTCAGCTTCAACTTCAATATCGGTTAATTGTGATTCACTCAATTTCCTAAATAGAGTTCGCGCATCAGCAATCATAGCGTTTAGCTTTTCGTACGTGAGCGCATAGGACCCACTTGCGATGGCAGCTTCTGTCGCAATATTGGAGGGATGCACAGAAACTCGGACAGCCTTATATCCAGGGTACTCTTTCTTGAACCATTGTTCGGCCACAAGTAACTGGCCGTGCTCCTCCTTGGTAAAAGAATTCTTGCCATCTTTCCGGCTCTTGGCCTCAATGATGACGCCGACCAATTGGGGCAGGAGCCAGAGAACGTCAGGACCGACACCGTGATTGTCGCACCGCTCCGATGACAGCCCGATTAGTTGCGCGAACTCAACAAGAGATTGCTCGAACTGATTTGCTGTAGCTTTGGCATGGAGATAGGAAACAACTTCCTCAAAATGCTTTAAAAATCCCCTACGGAGGTGATATCCGCGAAACTGGGAAGCGATTGCAGCCGCCTGTTTACTGGGCTTCGGAAGTGGCCGGTAGGGAGGAAGTGTTTTGGGGCGTAAAAGATTTCGGTTTTCGGCATAGGCTTCTCGCTGTAATTTATCCGCTAGCTCGCTATTCCCCCAATCATAGGCGATGTAGGAAGCAAACTGTAGCAGCCATCCACGCGTTTGCGGGTCGAGCGACGTTAATCCATTTGGATTACGCAACCTATCAATAGCCTTTTCATGATAACCTGCATACCAGAGGTCGAATGCCTTCCGCTCCGTCGCAGCTACGTCAAAACGATGAGAGTCTGACGCTTCCTGCTTAACGGTTTCTGCCAATGTCTCAGCATGATATTCAACCCAGTCTGAATCTCGATCAAAGCTCTTTAGGATTGTGCTAGCCATATCCTTTAGATCGCAAATCTCCTTACTCACTGCTGCGCCCATATCCAATTGAGCCCGTGTCGCACCAGTCAGCAGACGGAAATTTGCATTTTTTGCCACCCAGCTAGCGAGCTTTGCGCCGGCGAGTAAAACAACACAGTGATCGCCAGAACCACGGGCAGCTCGCCCAATGCCTTGTTCAATGCGTTGGGCCAACATCCGGCTGATAGATGCGCCTCCGTAAAGCGTCGCTGCACGGAGCAACTCATAATCCGAAGTACCCTCAGGCAAGCCCTCCATTATAAGCAATCGACATGAATCGCCGAGCAAATCGATACCATCGTATCTGTTCGCGAACACAACGGGACCATTAGTCGTTCGCGTTTGGAGGGCCTTAACCTGAGCCTCGACTTTTTCAGACCCTTTTGGAAACTCTGCCACATTTGTCCATCTTTCAGCTGCGTCATTCGAAGGCACAAGCACAACAGCCCCGAGGTTTTTCGTTTCTGTGGTCCACTCAAGAAGTTTATCAATGCTTTCGCGGACATTAAAATTGAAGGGCATCAAGTCCGGTATGAGAATCATTCTCTCACTAATGCCCGCCAATGACCGCGATACAAGCGCGTTGTCAATCAGCTTCGGATCAGCATCAAACGTGCGAACTATTTCGCTATCATCCGCTATAGTTGCCGACATATAGATACGGCGCTGAGCCTCCGCAAAGGTTGGAAACGCGCTAACAAAAGGAAGGACGGGTGTTATCGTAAATTTAGAGCGGCTGATGATAGCGTGGCACATATGCAGGTTGTCCCGCAGCAACGGCCACGTGAGAGAATATTTTTCAGCGTCTGTACGCAATTGTTCACGCACCGCATCAAGCTGATCATACCAAGCCCAGTATGGAACTTCGAGTACGCCGTTATTCATCCCTTGTACGGTATCGTCAAATGTTCCCAAGCGTTCGATTTCCCTGAACGCCCTCCGGAATAACCCAACCAAACTATCGTATCGTGCCCGATCCTTTTCAGCTTCCACTTCAAGAGTGAACGATGCACGAACTACCGAGAATGCCACGTGCGCATCATCCAAGATTACTGCAGAAACCTTGATCGGTGAGACGGAAGCGCTCCTTACTCCGAACTTACTGAGCCCGTTGAAAAGCGCCTTATAAGTACTCACCATGACTGCCTTTCCGTTGAGAAAGTCGCCATTGAGGGACTCCCCGACTTGATATGGAACCGCTGCAATACCCAGCGCTTTTGCCTTCTCCAAGGTCTGGGTCATTAGTTGGCGAGTCGGCGTCAGGTACAGCACAGGCTCATTTATTTCATTGATAGTCGATTGGGCCATTAACAGCCCGACCAACGTCTTGCCGCCGCCGGTGTGCAGCTTTATCACAACATCCCGTTGTGTGCGGCGCTGAAACCATGTTTCGAGCACTTCAGCCTGGCTGGTGTAGAGGTCGTTGATCCCCGGTGGCTTGGGTAGCCGCCGGAATATTTCCAGCGGTTCAATTGGTGTAGCTTTTTTATTCTGCGTTTTCAGCTTGGCAAAGTCGACCATAATTCCTCCCTTACCCCTATCTTGGCGACATCGTAGCACACAAAGCGAGCAAAATATCTCTGATCAAGGTGCAAATTTACCCCCTTCGTCAAAGGGGAAGCGTTGCTCCGGATGTGACAGACAATTCCCTGCTGTTAATGTCTTTTTAGTGCTTGACATGGCTGACTCGCGCAGGCTTCAGGGGTGCGAGACCTTAGCCACGTCCTTTTTTAATACACTGGTCAAAGTCAAAGGAACAGAATACCGATTCCCATTTTTCCCATGGCTGGCGCGGCTCAATGACCGCTTCCAGTCAATTCTGTTGAAAAACTCGCCGA
>DDOU01000130.1 GCA_002341825.1 Candidatus Igneacidithiobacillus taiwanensis
CTACGTCGAAAAAATTCTCGTCTCAACATGGCTGTCTCCTTCAATGAAGAGCGAATATCGACCACAGGGGTTGGCGCCGCAGAGCATGGTAAAAGGCCATGCCCACGTGACCGAGCCAAAAATAGAGCAAGATGGGGGTGCCCAGACGCATGGAAACCAGTCCTAGATGGGTGAGGCCGGGAACCGCAAAGTAGCCTTGCATGACCATCCAGGCCCCCAAACCGGTATAAGTCACCCAACTGGCAAGGAGCAGAAACATGCCCTGCCACCAAGAAGAGAGACCGGGTTGCGGGCCGTGACCAGGGAGCCTTCCCTGCAAAACTCGGCGGATATCCGCCAGTATGAAGCGAGCGTTACCCGGCCAGTACCAGATCTTCAGCAGGCTTCGCCCCCAGCGGGTGCTCCCATAGACCAACCAGGAAAGGGTAAGCCAAGCGGCCAATGCAATGCCGGCAAGGGTATGCCATTGAAATAGAAAAAACTGCTGCAACCAAAGAGCAAGGATCGAGTTGAGGAGTTCAAAACTAAAAAGCAAAACCAGCCCGAGGTGCAGAATGCGTGCGCCACGCGGGTAGTCTACTGGAGATGCAGCCTGTTCTTGCAAAAGGGACACCCAGCTCACCTCAAAAGTCGGTAATTTTTTACGATTACGCAGGAGCTTGCAGGGTGGATGCAGCAAAGGGTGCCCGCGCTAGCGGGCACGCCAGTATTACCAGGTGAGTACGCGACCTGCGGCACCCAGGGTGGGCAGAGCGGAACTCGGATTCATCAACGGCATTTGCTTGGCCAAATCTTCTTTGGTCATGCCATTGAGCTCCAAGGACTGCAGGCAGCCGATGATCTGCACGCCATTGTCTTCGGCCAGTTTCATGAAGTCGGCCACACTCTTACCGCCGGGCATGGGGAAGATCGACTCTGCCTTCCCTTTTGCCAGCAGCTCCGTCGCCGGACCGGTAAAGTACATTACCACCCTCTGCTCGTTAGCCGCCGCCGTCGCCGCCAAAAAGAAGGCAGAGGGAAGACGCTTGGGGTTTTCTGGGCCAGTGATGAGAATAATAACGAGATCTGGGGCTTCCATTTCAGACATAGATCATCTCCTTTTACGGGGTGAATCGGTCAGACGAGGCGAGTGTTTCCAAGAGAAACACCCAACCCGGAGGATAACACGAAAGTGTAATGCGGATCAGGTCGCCGCGAGGCGGGCAAGAAGCGATCCCTGCAAGTGCCCGAGAAAGCGAAAATGTGGGCTGGTCGGATGCTCGGCATGGAGAAGGGTCACGCTCGCCTTGGCGATGGGTAGGCGAACGCCGCTGAGATCTGCCACCCAGTCGCCCAAGAATGGCTGGTGCCCGACGAGGCAGACACGCTCGGCTGCGCTTTCCTGCCAAGCGAATTGCACCTGGGTCAAGTGGCCAGTCGCAAGCGCATCCATGGCGATACACTCCACCGCCTGCAATTGTACCTGTAAGGCCAGGGCCGTTTGCCGCGTGCGTTCCTTTGGACTGTACCAGATCACCAATCCTTCGGGGGCGAGTAACTTTTTTAGGGCACGCGCAGTTTGCGCTGCCTGCTCTTCGCCAAGCGCGCTGAGGCGACGCCCGCCATCGCTCCCATCGCTACTGTGTTCTTCTGCATCAGCGTGACGAACGAGGATAAGTTCCAGGTGACACCTCCTGTCCAAACCACCATCGCGCCCAGCGACCCGGCACAAAACGGGCGATGATGGAAACCAGGGCAATGCCAATCAATGCCCGCATCCATCCATCGATATGCGTCGCTGCCATTCCGCTACTGCTGAAGATGTCGAGACCTGCAAGCGCCGCACCCAAAACAATCACCAGTGGACGCCAAGCATAGGGGCCGAGTCGCGGCCAAGTGCGGGCAATAGCGCCCAAAGCCAGAACTGCCCAAATGCCATAGGCGACGGCTGGTGTCCAAGGCCAATTGGGGACACCGAAGCGGAAATGATGATCCGACGCGACCAATACGCCGTACAAGATCCAACTCAGTAACCACCAGGGCAGCGATCGGGCGCTCATGCGCGACCTCCGCCCGGGGCATAGGGATTCTCCCCTTGCCGGAAAAGCAGCCGGATCGGCACCCCATCGAGCTTGAGGGCATTGCGAAATGCCGTCTCGAGATAGCGTTTGTAAGAGCTCGGCAACCGTTCGACTTGATTACCGTGAAAAACCAAGGTGACCGGCTGGATTCCCCCCTGATGACAGTAGCGCAGTTTGATGCGTCGGCCGGATACCAGGGGTGGCTGATGCGTGACCAGAATGTCTTCTAGGGTGCGATTGAGCTCACCCGTTGAGAAACGTCGCTGACTGTTTTTCCAAAGCTTATCGATACTTCGGTAGAGCTCCCCTACCCCGCTGCCATGCAGAGCGGAGATGGTATGAAAGGGCGCGTAGCGCAAAAAGCTCAGGCGCCGCTCCAAGTCCTGCTTGACGGTATCGCGCTGGTGCGCGTCCAGACCATCCCATTTATTGACCACCAGTACGATCGGCCGCCCGAGCTCGACTGCCACCCCAATCAAATGCGAATCCTGTTCGCTGATCCCCGTTTGCGCATCCATCACCATCAGGACTACGTCTGCCTCACGCAAGGCTGCAAGGGTCTTGAGTACGGTAAGTTTCTCGAGCCCTTCACCCACCTTGGCACGGCGGCGCACGCCTGCGGTATCGATCATCACATAACGTTTTCCCTGTCGCTCGTAGGGAATGCGGATACTGTCGCGAGTGGTACCGGGTTGGTCAAAAACAATCACCCGCTTCTCGCCCAACATGGCATTTACCAACGTCGATTTACCCACATTGGGGCGACCAAGAACGGCAATCGCTGGGCCAGCTTCTAGATCTTCCGCATCGCCCTGCTCGTCGACGGCAGCAGGGCGCGCAGCAACGATGGCCGACCAGAGCGTGTCGATGCCATGTCCATGAGCAGCGGACAAGGTAATGGGGGTACCAAGGCCAAGTCGGTGAAATTCCGGCAGTTCGGCAACGGCATGGCGCACGTCCATTTTATTGATGAGCAGCAACACTGGTTTGCCGCTTCGCCGCAATTCTCGCGCGATTTCTTGATCTTGCGCGGAGAGACCCTCCTTGGCATCGACAAGAAACAAGAGAATGTCTGCTTCGCTGATGGCCTGGCGCGTTTGCGCGGCCATTGCAGCGACTAGGCCCTCACGCTCTTCCGGCTCGAAACCGCCAGTATCGATGACCAGATAGTCTCGGTCTTCATGACGCGCCGTGCCGTAATGGCGGTCACGAGTGAGGCCCGGCAGGTCCGCCACCAAGGCCTCACGACTACGCGTGAGTCGGTTGAACAGGGTCGATTTGCCNNGGTCGACCCACCAGGGCGAGAATCGTGGCCATCCTTAGCTCAGGGCTTCTGGAATTGCAGCTGGTATAATGTACCCACCCCACTCAAAACCAAAAAGCGTCCCTTTCCAACACATACCGGTGCGGCCTGGATACCGCTGCTGGAAATCATTTTTTGTCCAGTTCGATGCCCAGTTTGCGGATCGACGGTGATGACTTGGCCAGCAAAATTGCTCAGCAGCAGTTGGCCGTCGCAAAGCGTCATCCCACTGAAAGACTGCCCCTTGAGACGCGTATTGCGCCAGCGTACCGTACCACTCTGCGGGTCGATGGCGTAGACCTGCCCGTCGCTCCCGGCAACAAACAAGGTACCATCGTGCAGAATGGGGGTGATG
>DDOU01000022.1:0-3675 GCA_002341825.1 Candidatus Igneacidithiobacillus taiwanensis
GATCACTGGCCGATGCGATGGAGGGAGCGCTGGGCGTGGTCGATACAGTCTTGAGCAAATGATGCAATCCCAAACTCAGGATCGAATGGTTTCCCGGATTTCGATATCCGGCTCAACGGCATTCGGGTGCAGGTCCAACTGAAACGGAAGCGATGTCACCTCATCTTGGGTTTGAATGCTAGCCAACACTCTGCTTTCCAAATCTTTGTCCGCAAGGGAAATGCCGGCCTGCAAAAAGGCCATGGCCGTCCGCTCCTGAAACTCCTGCGAGCCAGTGAGCGTCACGGTCTCCCAGCCCTTGGCCTGGGCCAGCAGAACCATAGCCTGGATTTCCTTGTTGTTGCCCGCTGCCGCCGTCACCCGGTCCCCAAAGTCCGTGACCTCAGCCGCACTATTCCTAAGCACTAGGGCATCCGCCCGCCGCTCGATGCGGTACCAACGCCCCAGCCGTTCAGCCACGGCTTCACCATAGACCTCCTCAAGCAAGCGCTCCCGCTCCACCTGCCACCGGGGCTTGCCGGGATGCCGAATACCAGGCTGTCGCTCCTGCTCCTGCCGCTCAAAAAACTCCTCAGCTTCCCGCATTTCTTGCCGCCGGCGCCTACGAAAATCCCAACGGTCCTGAACTTCCCAATACGGACGGGTCTTTCGCCGCCAGACCCAGGCGTCCACAATCTTTTCTCGACGGCGCTCCTCAGCCTCTTGCCTGCGCTCCCGCCGTGCATCCCAACGCTCTTGCACTGCATCCCGATGTGTCTGCCCCAAGTCCAGCACGGCGGCCAGTACCATCTGGGCCGTGACCATCCGGTCCGGCTGCCACCCATGACTGGCATCCAGCTCCGCCTTGGCTGCAGCGCCGCGCTCGATGCGCCGCTTTTGCTCGGCAATGGCCGCCTCTACATCAGACAATTCATTCCGTAAAATCTGAAGTTTCTTTGCGCTCCGCTTATACCTGTGCCATTGATTAGAACGATCTGGCGCGGCCCAAGGCGCACGCTCTAAAACGCGCCCCCGCTTGGGCTGCGGCGGCCTGCACAACTCAAGAGCCGCTCTCTGATGCCTGGCCGCCGCCAGCTGGTCGCCATCCTCCAGCGCGTACTGAGCCAACTGCTCCTGCTCCTGCCGCTGCGCTTCCAAGCTCCGGTGATCGATTCGCGCCGTACACTGGGACTTTTTCAGAGTCACATTGGCAAGGGCAGCCCATCGCTGACGTACCCGGTCCACCCATTGCTCCTTTTGGGCCGGACTGTAGGCGCGATCTTGGACTTTGCGCGCTCCGCCGGTAGCCGGGTCTTTTCCCCGATTCGCCGCCCGCCGGAACCAAAGCTCCGGACTCCGCTCGTGCCCGTCATTAATTCGATCTGAGATCATCAAGTGGCAGTGCAGGAGATCCGGATCCCGCGTACTGCGGTGGAGAACCAACGTATAGGGCGTCGCTCCTCCCTCCACCGTGGCCAGCTCCTCCGCAAAGGCTCTGGCAAGCTCAAGGTTGCGCTCTTGGGGCAGCTCCGCGGGCAGCGCAAACTCAAGCTCCCTGTAAACTGTCCCGTTGGCCCGCTCGTAGGCATCGGCGGCANNCAAGGGATTACCCTCTGCCCACGCGGGCATGTGACCAGACAAAACAGCCACCACCTCAGACTCACGAGATACTTTACGCACGGTGGAGCCAGCCACTTCCACCTTGGTGGAGTATGGCCCCTGCCGCAACACATACCGCGCATGACCGCCGGCGCCACCGCGCTTGCCGTCACCCTTGCTGCACGCCGATGCGTGTAAGTGATACAGGGCCATACCGTCCTCCGGCCAGACAGGGGGTGCAGGGGAACTCCCCTGCCGCGCAAGTTTCCTCCAGGAAACTCCTAAGCGCGCCCTGCGGGGCTAATTAGATAGTCATACAAAACTCTGAACAGACCTGATCTATAAAGTATTACAATTGAGATTATTTTAACTCATAACTAAAGCTGGATAATATACTGAAACAAAAAATTCTGCAGATGTCACGAAAGTCGCCTTTTGGCGCCATTTTTGGTATCGCATGGTGTCAATCTGTCGCCACTTTGGTTCCAGTAACTTTGTGGTGCCATTTTGGCATCATTGGGTGTCAATCTGGCATCTTTTGATGCCAGATTGGCACATGACCTGACTTCCGCCTTAACGAAAGGCGCCACTTTGGCGCCATTTTGGCATCGTAGGGTGTCAATCTGACATCTTCCGGTGCCAAATTGGTGCCGAAAATATGACCTGACTCCCCGCCGCTGTCGCGGCGCCTCTGTCAGGCGACACCGTAACTTGACCCAGCGACACGAAGAACTGACCCTATTTGCCGCCAAGGAGGTCACCATTGGAAACGCAGGCTGTTGGAGTAAATCCCGTGCCCGGTATCATGAGCGGAGCACGGGAGATGTTCTAACCAGAAGCAGTCAAGACGATCGTGCGATTGGGGCAATTGGGCTGGGGGGATCCACGCGCATTGCGAAGGCGCTGGGTATTGCGCGCAACACGGTGCGGCGCTATCTCGCTGTAGGAGGGCCCGTTCCCTGTCCAAACTAGGGGGGGCACATCAACGCCAGCGCTGGCGAACCTGACCACATGTACATCGCCGTATCTTCGGCGCTCGAGCGGAAGCTGAAAGATCGGGTACACGGTCAATTTTGGCCAGCCTATGCGTAGATTGTCGCTTGGGACCGGAGCGCGGATGGAGTTTTTCTGTGGTACATGCAAAACGGTTCATAGACGCAGTCGGTGAGCTGAGCGCTGCGAATGCACCGTAATTGCACCACACTGAGGTCGGGATTGAAAGGGTATGATCGGGAACGTGATCAATGGCAACTTCCTGTAATTATTTAGTATTTGCCTTTATTGCATTGATTAAAAAAGGTATGATTTTGGCCTTCTAAGCCGTAGGTTGGGGGTTCGATTCCCTCTGGGCGCGCCAAAATGATCAGCGACTGCTCTCGACGCAACCACATGATATTTTGACGCGGTGAGAAGTCGTCCAAGCAGGCAAGAATGGCATCGGAATGGATAGTTCGGGCAGTGGAGAACTCCGATCATGAAACGCGGCAGACAGATGGCTGAATTCGTATGATGGGGACCTGGGCATACCGCATTTTTAGATAGGGGTTATGCGCCACTAGAACTCAGTATTTTCAGGCCGCAGATACGCTGTACATTGAGCCGCCTCCTTGCATAGTCTCTGAGACCAAGGATTTTGATGCAAGCAGCAACATATGCGCCTGTACCATTGAACATGCCAGCGTGAGGGCGGATGTTCCGCGCTTTTCCTTTGAGCAGATTCGATGCCACGCGAGTACATCTTGGGAGTGCATGTTTCTGGCCATGATAGCTTATGGACGGATTCCGGGAGCGTTCCGTGCGCGACGGTGGGACGGGAAGCCTTTGCTTTGCAGGACCGGTCTTGGCAAGGACTGGGGACCGCTGGCGGCGCGCTAACGGGCACCCATTTGCTAGCCGCCTCCGTCCGGGTTTTGTTGGGCGGCGTTTTCGGCAGGGTGAGCATTCACCCGCAGCATTTCAGCGCGTAAGGCCATCATCTGCTGGCGAATGTACTGGGCTACGAAGTTTTGTGCGAGACCAAGTGGTACGGCGATCTGCGGTTTCATTGTGGATTCGTAATCTACCACACTGCCGGCGGCGGTCGGATGGACCTGCGCG
>DDOU01000022.1:3723-15171 GCA_002341825.1 Candidatus Igneacidithiobacillus taiwanensis
GAAACGCACTGACATCACGACATAGGAGGGAAGGCGTAACCAGAGCAGGTCGACAAATCCCTCCTGCAGTACGGCTTCGCGCGCACCGTTGCGCCAGAGAATTTGGCTTTTGCGCATTTGCGGTATGAATTGTGCCATGTGGTCGTAATCCGTCATTACCGCGAAGGCCTGCGCGGGGCTTACGGCAACCGGAAAACTCGCCCGAATGGCAAAGCCCCCCGCGATTGGCTGCACTGCAACCTGCAGATGCGATTCATCCTGAGCCAGCGTCGGTAAAGGGCAGCTGACGAGTACACTACATAGGAGCCATCCGCAGCGTCTACACCACGACTGCCGCATCTTGCTGCGGATTTCCATAGCTACACGTTTTTTCATGACCACCTCTGGCGATGATGGTGGCGTTTGTCTTTCTGTAGCGACTTGTGCCCGCTGGCACGGCGCTCGGCTCTAATGGTTCTGTTTGCAATACGGAGCTATCGGCAAGCCGGATGCACCGTGCAGTGCATCTGGGCGCTGTGCTCACCGGCGATAGCCTCGCCCGAGCATGGCGCTGAGAGGGATGGGGATATTCGCCGATGAAGAGCGAGTGTTGTTTACAACAGGCTGCGTGCGGCCTTGCCGATGCCCTCGGCACTCATCGGATGCTGGTCGGCAAAACGCGCCAAATCATAGGCCGTGTGGCCGCCGACGATGGCGGTACCGATCTGGCCGATGAGATTGCCGGCATCGATACCCACCACCCAAGCGCCGAGCAGACGCAAACTGCCGGGCTCGAAAAAGAGGCGGATTTCGCCCTCCATCCGTTCGAGGATTTGTGCCCGAGAGTCTTCCGCAAAAGCGTAGCTGGCGCTGACGAGGGTGCGCCCCTCCTTGGCTGCTAGCGCTGGGGTGATGCCGATATAGGCGGCGGCGGGGAGGGTGAAGATGGTGGTGGGGACGTTGCGAAAATCGGCGTAATCGCAAGCTTGGTTGCCGCCGAGGATGTTGTGCGCGGCGACCAATGACTGCCGCACTGCGGCATGAAAAAGTGGCACGCGTCCGTTCACGTCGCCGCAGGCATAGATGTGCGGGTAGCGGGTCTGCAGACTCGTGCCGACGCTGATGCCATGCCGGTCGGCGGCAATGCCAATGGCCGCAGCCCCCTCGGGTAGGATCGGTCGTCTTCCCACTGCGAGCAGCACCGCATCCCCCTCGAGGACTTGTTCTTGGCCATCGCGCAGGTAGCGCAGGCTGCGCTTGTTGCCAGTGCTTTTTTCGATGGCCTGTACGTCGACCCCGGTGAGGATGGAAATGCGCGGGGAGAGGAGGGGGAGGAGCAGGGCAACCATCTCCGGGTCCATGCCTGCCAAGAGTTGATCCCCCTTCTGCAGCAGGGTCACGCGACTACCGAGGGCGGCAAAGAAGCTGGCGGTTTCGAGACCGATGTATCCGCCGCCCACCACAATCAAGTGCTCCGGAAGGGTTTTCAGCGTGGGATCGGGCTTATACAGATCGTGGCTGGTGAGCGCCAGCTCGGCGCCGGGTAGGGGAGGCACGAAGACATCGGAGCCGCTGGCGATGATGATGTTGCGGCAGTGATAGCGTTCCTCACCCTGCTCGCCCTCGACCTGTACGGTATGCGGATCGAGCAGGCGCGCCACGCCTTTGACCAGAGTCAGGTTGGCAACCGCAGCCAGTTCCTCGGCATGCTGCGCGTAACGCCGCGCCTGGATGGCATCTTTGTGGGCAACCACGGCGGCATAATCGACTCTTGTCTCGCCGCTCAAGCCAAGCTTTTGAAAACGCTGCTGCGCCTGGGCCAACTCCGCCGTCTCCCGCACCGCCTTGGAAGGCACACAGCCCTCGTACAGGCAATTGCCGCTCATCACCCCCTTGGGGTCGACCATGAGCACTTGGGCGCCCGCCTTCGCCAGCCGAAACGCCGCCGGATACGCGGCCCCGCCCGCACCAATGGTCAATAGGTCCAGTTCCTTCATCTTGCCCTCCTGTCTCAGTCGCTGATTTAGTGTAGATCATTTTCGATAGTTTGGTCTGATTTGGTTTGGATGTGGTGCAAAAAAACCACGGCGGTGCAAATACACCAGACTGTATGGTGCAAATAAACCGCCTGGGGTAGCCGATCTAAAACAATAACAATATAACAATATGTTTTTATTAATTGATAATTGAGGGTTTTGGTCGGGTATGAAGGATGCTTGCTCGGGGGGCGATGCCAGCTTCCAGCTGGCCTCGACTCGATACCAACAGGGGGTTTTATGCTGATTGAAAACACACTCCCCATCCTGCTCAGCCGCTTGGATTTTGCATTCATCACGTCGATGCACATCCTCTGGACGCCGGTGACCATCGGTATGTCGTGGCTCCTCTTCTTTTTGGAGGTGGCTTGGCTGCGCTCGGGGAACGAAAAGTGGTACCGCTTGCAACGCTTTTTTGAAAAGCTCTTTATCGTCAACTTCGGCGCCGGGGTCGCGACTGGCGTGACCATGGAAATGGCCTTTGGCATTCTCTATGGGCCCTTCTCCCAGGCCGTCGGTCCTTTCTTCGGCAACATTCTCGGCTTTGAGACCATCACCGCCTTTATGTATGAGGCGGGTTTCATCGGTCTGATGATCTTCGGCTGGGGGAAGATCGGCAAGGGGATGCATGTCTTCTCGACCTTCAACGTTGCCTTGTCTTCGAGCCTGTCGGCCATGTGGATTCTGGTCGCCAATGGCTGGATGCAGTCGCCCACAGGGGTCGTCCTCAAGGATGGACTCTTTCAGGTGACTAACTGGTGGGAAGCCATCTTCAACCCGAACTTCAACATCGGCTTTCCGCACATGTGGATTGCGACCCTAGAGCTTTCGCTCTTTTTCTTTGCCGCAGTGTCTGCTTGGTTCATCCTCAAGAACCGGCATGTGGATCTTTTCACCACCCTGCTCAAGCCCACGTTGCTGGCCTTGATTGTGATCACGCCGCTGCAGATCTTCATTGGCGATGAGTTGGGCCGAGAAGTAGCAACAGATCAGCCGACTTCCTTGGCGGCCATGGAGGGTCACTTCCATACCTATCTGCCCAATGGCAAGCCCAACACCAATTGGAATCTGATCGCCATTCCCGATGTGACCGCAGGTAAGAACCTGTTCAGCATCCAAATTCCGCATGTCTTGAGCCTGCTCGAGACCCATACTTGGAATGGTGTAGTAACGGGTATGGATCAGTATCCGGTAAAGGATCGCCCCAATGTTTGGGTGCCTTTCTATGCCTTCCGGATCATGGTCGCCATTGGCTTTTTCCTCTTCTTCATGGCTCTTTGGGGCAACTGGTTGCGGATTCGCGGGCAGTTCAGCGCCGAGAAGATCCGGCAGCATCCCAACTTTTTGCGCCTCATGGTCTTTAGCGGCTTCTTGCCCTATCTCGCGGTCTGGACTGGTTGGTGGACGCGGGAAATTGGTCGGCAGCCCTGGGTGGTCTATGGCCTGATGCGCACCTGGCAGGGTGTCAGCCACATGAGCGTGCCGGAGGAGTCCCTCTGGTTTGCCGGCTATATCGCCTTTGAGGTCATGGTCTGGGGTGGGGCTTGGTATTTCTTCACCCGGATCATCAAGAAGGGGCCCGACCTGACGAGTCCGGTGATTGGCTCCGAGCCCAGTGAGTCTGCTGGTGGAGGCATCGCACAGGCGTCTTTTGCCAAGCCGACTCTCGAGCGCAGCCGCTAAGTCGTCCATTGGGTGGGGCGTAGTATTGCCCCACCATTTCAGGAGAATTCGTAATGAACGATATCAGTACTATCATGCGTATTCACAGCTCCCTTGGGACCTTTTGGTGGATCCTGCTCGGGCTGTTCTTTGTGATCTACATCATTCTCGACGGCGCAGACCTGGGCGCCGGAGTCTTTTCCCTATTCCTCAAAAATGAGAATGATCGTGCTGCCGTCATGGCTTCCATGGCCGGCACCTGGGATGCCAACGAGACCTGGCTGGTGGTGGCCGGTGGGGTCATTTTTGGGGCTTTTCCCCTGGTCTACGGTTCCACCTTCAATTACCTCATGGTTCCGCTCATGTTCGCGCTCTGGGGGATCATCTCCCGTGCCGTGGCCTTTGAGTTTCATGTCCATGCCAAAGGTAGTCGAGCCTTCTGGGGCAAAATGTTTGGCTTGGGGAGTCTGATTGCTGCGCTCTTTGCCGGCATCGCCCTTGGTGCCACCCTGCAAGGTTTCCCCATGGCAACGGGAAATGCGCAAGGGATTCAGGTGGCCAATGACCCCTTCGTCAACACCGTGCCACATTTCTCGGGCACGGCCCTGAGTTTCTTGAGCCCGTTCAGTATCTGGACCGGCATTGCAGCGCTGATTGCTGGAGGATTGGCTGGCACGCTCTACCTTTGTGCGCGCTTCAAGCAGGAGGATCATATCTACAAGATGGCGCACTCTTGGGCGACGATCTTCTCCTTTCTGGCCTTGGGCGCGGTGGTGATAACCTTGGTGTGGTCCTACGCCATCCTACCCAGCGCTGCCAAGTGGACCGGCGATGGCTGGTTTGGCTGGCTGATTCTGCTGGTAGCTATCCTGATCTCGGCGTTCAAGATGATGAGCGCCCATGCCGCGCATCGGGATTTTCCGGCACTACTCTGGTGTGGTGCGATAGTCGTATTGATGTGGGGTGGAATGTGGGCGACGAACTTCCCGTATATCGTGCCCAACACCTGGACCATTGCCGCCGGAGCCAATCCTGCCAATGACCTGGCCATTCTCACCCTGTTCATGACAGGTTTCGTGCCGGTAATGATCATGTACAACGCCTACCAGATCTGGGTGTTCCGCCATCGGCTCACCCACCTGGCAGGGTATGAAAGCCATTAGGGCTTGAAGTATCTTTAGTCAAGCACCCGCAAACCGCAATGGCTTGCGGGCGGTTTTGACGCGTGACCGGCGTCCGCGCTACACTTCGCGCACCGGAGAGATGGCCGAGAGGCTGAAGGCGCTCCCCTGCTAAGGGAGTATGGGGCTAAACACTCCATCGAGGGTTCGAATCCCTCTCTCTCCGCCATACCAAAAAGCCCTGAGAAATCAGGGCTTTCTTGTTGCTGCGGTGCTAGTTATGTTAATCGGGAAAACGCTCCTTGACGATGGCGTCATCGGCGCCGCCGAGAAGTGCCTTGGTTTGCATCAGTAATTCTTCGGCGCGTAATTTGTCCTGATTATTGGCTGCCTGCCAGATGGGAAAGAGAGTGTTTTCTTCCCGATTTTCGTGCTTGGCCAGGGAGCCGGAGAGTACGGCGCAGATAGCGGGCAACATGGCGTAGTCTTTTTCCAAAAAGGTCTCATCGACTAGGCGCGACTGTTGGATGATACTGTCGTGCTCAAAGAGCATATCGGCCAACGGCCCTTTTTTCTCGCCACCACCGAGGACCGGTCCGAGAATAAAGTTTTCCATGTGCACATGGCGGCGCAGACCGATCCAGTAGTCCTGAAAAATGCTTTCCGCTTCGGCAACGCGGTTGGCATTGGCCGCCGCCAGCACGTCGGCAAACTGTCGATCGAGGCGGTAGTGGTCCCAAGTGAGGAGGTCGACTACATCTCTGGCCTCGGCCTCCTTACGCGGCCGCACTTCGGCCTGCCAAACCCCACCGGCATCGCTGACCGACCAAGAAATCGCGTCGCGCAATTGAAAGGCAGTGGCGCGTAGCAAACTTTGTGGATCTCGATCGATTTGCAAAACGATTTTTTGCCCGAGACCCAGGCGTTGCGCCGCGCTGAAGAGCATCGGTCCTGCCTTGGCATCGGCAATGTCCCGTAGGTCGAGACTCAGGGTATTCGGTTCGGCCACTGCTGCCATCGTCATCTCCTCGTTGTCTCCTGCACTCGACAAGCATACGCCTAAGCTTTACGGGGCGCAGCTATTCTTCAGCTACCCAACAGATGATTGATCGATTCGAGGTCGGCCAGGTCCAACTGACCGGCAGCCGCTTTGAGCGCGATTCGGGCGGTAATTTGCCGGTAGTAAGCGACGTTGTACTGCTGCTCGGCACGGGCATAATCGGTGGCGGTTTGTAACAGGTCGATGATCGAGCGGGTGCCCACTTCGTAGCCCTTGCGAGTACCCTCGAGGGAAATCTTGGCCGATTGCACCGCCTCTTTTGCCGCTTTGAGCTGGGCAACGCTATTTTTGAGATCGAGAAAGGCGCTCTCGACGCGTAGCTGGGCGGCGTCGCGCACGCTGCCTAGATGATCGGCACTTGCCATGCTTTGGGCCTCTGCTTTCTGCACCTGGCTGGAAATCTGTCCACCTTCAAAAATCGGCATGGACAGATTCAGGCTCACACCGGCCTGATTTTCGGTAAAGCCGGGGAAGGGATTGCCATGGACGTGTTGGGCGATACCTTGCAAATCCAGCTTGGGCCAGCGGGCGCGGCGTTGCACCTCGACCTCGTCTTGGGCGGTTTGCGTCTCTGCCTCGGCTTGCAGAATCTGCGGCTGTGATTTGAGGGTTGCCGCCACCCAGGCCTGCATATCGTCGGGCTGTGGACCGAGGGCCTGATAGTTCCGCAGTGGTGCCAGCTGTCCAACGGGCTGATGGGTGAGGCGCTCCAGTTCCTTGCGCGCGATGGCGGTGGCATTTTGGGCCTGGATTTCATCGGCCTTGGCAGAATCCAAGCGCGCCCGTGCCTCGCGCACGGAGATGATATCGCCGGTACCGATACGTAGCATCGCTTCGGTTTGCTCGTAGATGCTCTGCAGCAGCTTGGTTTGCTTGGCCGCCACTGCTTCCTGTGCCTGGGCCTCGAGCACCGCAAAATAGGCCTTCGCTACGCGCAAGGCGAGATCCTGCTCGGCATAAGCAAGGCCCGCCGAGGCTGCCTGAATGCTGCTGCCGGCTTCTTTGAGGGCGGCGAGGGCGGGGCCATTGAAGATGGCTTGACTGAGGGTGACGCTGTAGCTGTTGGACAAATACGCTTTGCTGAGGTCGAGGCCGGCAAAGCCGGAGAATTTGCCGGTATTGAAACCGACGCTGGCGCCGAGGCCAAGATGCGGCAGGTAGGCAGAGCGCGCAAGGGGCTTATCCTGCTCGGCGGCCTGCAATTTGGCGCGTGCTTCGGCAAGACTGGGATCGGTGCGCAGGGCTGCTTGATATGCGCTAAGCAGATCTTCGCCAAAAACGGCTGGGCTGAGCAGCAGCGCAGCAAGGGCAGGCAAGAGGGTGCGACGTAAGGCAGACATGGGCAACGAGCTCCGTCGAAATCTGAACTTAGTGTACTGACCGGCCGGTCAGTTCGCAAGGACGCGTAGACGATTAGGGAGTCTATGGTGGGTAAAGTAATGCTGCCCAGAGCGCGAGTTTGTAGAAGCGGGTTGTTTGTAGTGGGAGCGGTCGTTATTGTAATCGAAACGAGCATTGGCATAGTATGCCAACGTATCTTGGAGGAGGGTCGCCATGCCGACACGCAATGTTGTTCTCACGGAGCATCAAGCTGCATTGGTAGAGCACTTGGTTGTCAGCGGCCGCTACCAAAACGCCAGCGAAGTTTTGCGCGAAGGTTTGCGTCTTGTCGAACAACGCGAGGCTGAGGATGCTAGCCGTCTAGAGGCGCTGCGCGCTGCCGCCAAGGTAGGTATCGCTGATATCGAGGCGGGTCGCTACAAGAGCTTCGATACTCGGGAATCCCTGCGTGCGCACCTCAAAACCGTGGTAGCGCAAACGCTAGCTAAGGCATGAGCAAACCGTTGTGCGTTCGTCTCACTGCCAGTGCCGAGGCCGACCTGCTCGATATTACAGTCTGGACGGTGGAGCACTTCGGTTTTTCGCAGGCTGAGTGCTATATCGACACCTTGACAGACGCCATTGCGGCCCTGCACGAGGGGCCTGACATCCCAGGAGCCAGAGCAAGAGACGAAATTGCCCCTGGCATCCGCACCCTGCACGTAGCGCGGCAAGGCCGCAAAGGCCGTCACTTTATACTGTTCCGAGTCGCGCACGGGCGGATGATTGAGGTGCTCCGCCTGCTGCACGACAGCATGGATTTGTCGAGACATTGGCCGAATGAAAACGCTGCAGTCGAATAAGTCTGTGCGCAGCGAGGCTACCATTTGCCCTGCATCCATAATCTCCCGGATGTTCACGTCGCCCGTCGTGCAATTTCCCGTGTCGCTTTTCTGATCGCTCCTGCTACTCTCGACATTCCTATCTTGGTCTCGCGACAATGTAAGAAGCTGGGCGGTAGGACCGCCGCGTTTGGCGAGATGATACAGGGCGAGGGGATGCAGGCAGAGGAAATCGCATATCGGGAAGACAGCGCCCGGCTCTTTGCGCAGATTGCCGTGGAGGAGGGGGCGGCCTTTTTGGATAGTGGCATGGCGCCCGGACCGCGGCGGCAACGGGATGTATTGCTGCGCGAGCCCTACGCCTGGATTTGGGAAGATGCCGACGGTGTCTGGCGACAGGCGCGGGGCGCTCAGGCGCAACGGCAGGGCGAGTCACTGTTCGCAGTGCTCCGCGCGGAGATGCGCAAGACCCGTGCATCGACCACTGTGGCGGGGGTCGATTTGCCCTTGCTCTGCGGCTTTCTGCGCTACGATGCGGGAGTGACGGCGGTGCTCGGTCGGAAGCCGGCCGGCAGCCAGCCCCAGGCCGTCTTTGCCGCCTATGATCAGGCACTGGTGCAGGATCATCGTCAGCAGTGCGCCTGGATCTTGGGGAGCTTGGCGGCACGGAAGAGTTGGCAGGAGCGCTTGACCGCGCCAGTGCCGCGCCCGGAATTCCAATTGTGCGCACCGGGTGTGCTGGCGCGTTGGCAGTACGCCGAGTATGCCGCCGCCTTTGCGCAAGTGCAGGAGTATCTGCATGCCGGCGACTGTTACCAGATCAACCTCGCGCAATCCTTCCACGCGCGCTGGCGGGGAGATCCTTGGCCCTTGTACCAGCGGCTGCGGGCGCGTAGCCGGGCGCCGTTTTCGGGGTATTTCCGCCATCCTTGGGGGGCCTTGCTGAGTGTGTCGCCGGAGCGTCTGCTGCGCTTGCACGGTGGGCAACTGGAGGCACGCCCAATTAAGGGCACCCGCGCGCGATCACTCGACCTGCAAGAAGACCGGCGGGTGGCCGAGGAGCTTTGCACCAGCCGCAAGGACCGCGCCGAGAATGTGATGATCGTCGATTTGCTGCGCAATGACCTGGGGCGGGTAGCGGAGGTGGGATCGGTGCAGGTGCCAGAGCTCTTTGCCTTGGAGTCCTACGACCAGGTCCATCACTTGGTGAGCAGTGTGCGGGCGCGCTTGGCGCCGGACTACGATGCCTGGGATGCCTTGGCAGCCGCCTTTCCCGGTGGCTCCATCACTGGGGCGCCAAAACGGCGGGCGATGGAAATCATTGCCGAGCTCGAGGCCGAGGCGCGGGGCATCTACTGCGGCAGTTTCGGCTATATGACGGCGGCGGGGGATATGGACTGGAATATCCTGATTCGCAGTATCGAGCTGCAACAGAATGGCAGCCTGCAATATTTTGGTGGCGGCGCCATCGTGATCGACTCCGACTGCGCCGCCGAGTATGCCGAGAGTTTGAGCAAGGTAGAAATGATTACCGAAACCCTGGCGGAGTTTTTGCCGCCGAGTGCCGCCTGCGCTACAGTGGCGCGCTGATTCGGGAGCCTTTCATCCATGCCGGCAATACCAGAAAACTCGCCTGTAGCCGGGCACAAGCGCAAATTTTCCTGGAGCTTGTTCCTGCAAATCGTCGTTACCCTTTCCATTTTTGCTTGGCTTTTTCACAAGACCGATTGGGCGGCACTGACCAATCGCTTTCTGCAAATCCAGATGTCCTGGTTTGTGCTGGCGGTTCTGGCTTATGCGCTCAACCTCGCAATTTCTACCTTGCGTTGGAATCTGATTTTGCGTGCGGCGGGTAAACACGCGCCCCAAATCTGGCTTTTGCGCTTGATTTGGGTTGGGGCCTACTTCAATCAGGTATTACCGGGTTCGGTTTCGGGCGATGTTTTGCGTGCCTGGTACACCCGCCCGCAGACGGGCTCCGCCACCCTGGCCTTGGCGGTGGTCTTTGCCGATCGCTTCATTGGCATGGGGGCGCTGGTGAGCATCGCTTTACTTGCTTATCTGATTGGCGGACGGGGTTTGCATTTGCTGCCAGGCATGGGTGAGACGGTGGCTTTGCTCAGCCTTGGCTATTTCAGCATTATCGTCTTGATTGTGACTCCGAGCCTCAATTTTTTGGAGCATCGAGTCGGTAAATGGGGCCGTAAACTGCACGATATCCGCGACGGCATGGGTATGCTCCTGCGGAATCCTCCGGCCCTGATCGGCACCTTTCTGCTTTCCGTTCTCGTGCAGTTCTGCTCCATCCTCATGTTTTGGAGTCTTGCACACGCCCTCGGCGAGCGGCCGGATGCCGTGGCGCTCTGGGTGGTGTGGCCGGTGGTGAGCCTCTTCTTGGCGCTACCGATTTCCCTGGCGGGCTGGGGGCTGCGCGAGGGGCTCCTGGTTTTTTACCTGGGGGCATTGGCAATGAGCCACGATCAGGCCTTGGCTTTATCGCTGCTCTTGGGCGCAACGGTATTGCTGACCAGCCTGCCCGGGGCCGCGCTCTGGCTCGGCATATATCGTCATCCCCTCGCGCAACGCTCGCACTAACAACTCTCTACGCAAAAACGAACTACAATCTAAAAGCGTGGTCCATACCCATGACGCAGAGGCGGAAGGAGACGCTGTGGAGAGCAGTTTCGATGAGAGTGCGGCCTGGATTCGGCGGTCGACTACCGATCTAAAGGCCTTCGTGGAAGCCCTGGCCGAGCGGTTGCAGCAGAGTATGCCCGGATTGGTGGAGGTGGAGCGTCGCAAAGACGGTCTGTTCTCCCACCATCAACACCTTGCGCATTTGGTGTTGCATGCCGGGGACTTCGACTTTCACTTGCAGTTTGATGGCACCCATATCGAGACCCTGCGCGCCCGTACCGTGCGCGGCGTGGTGCTAAAACGTGACATCTTACCCCTGGGCGAGTGGCTGCAGGCCTTGCTGCAGGAAACTGCTGCCATTTCCTCGGAAATGCAGGCCGCCAGTCAAACCCTGCACGACTTTTTGCTGCAGTAGCGAGGTGACTATGTCTCTATGGGACAAGATTCAGAAGGGCTTGCACGAAGTTGCGGGAGACTTGGAAAAGACCGTGGCCAATGTGGCCAGTCAGGTGGGTGCCGTAACCGTCGCCCCCAGCGCCGCGGCACAACAGCGCGCGGCGGAATGGCAGATGGCCTTGCAGCAGCGGCGTCTGCCCAATTTTGTGCAGGAGCGTCTGCGCGCCACGGCGGCAGGGCAGCGCCCTTGGATACAGACCGGGCCGGTAGCGGCTCTGCTCATGGAACGTACCCATGGTATCCATCCCCTCGGCGCGGTTGGTGGTAACTGCTGGTATCACTTTGGCTTTTCGTGGACGCAGGGACATTACGACGGCTGGCATGAGGCCATCGAC
>DDOU01000022.1:15222-16453 GCA_002341825.1 Candidatus Igneacidithiobacillus taiwanensis
CCTGATGGGCACGGCGGTACGCATTCAAGACCTTCCTCCCTCGCCGCAACCAGCGGTGGCAACGGTTTCTTCCCTAGAATTCGTACGCCTGCTCGAACAGGGAGTGGTGCCGGTGGGCATTGCCATTGGTGCCGAGTACGACTGGTATCAGCCCTGGGGCGGGACGATGCTCGACCAAGCCAATCAGCAGGCCCCGTTTGCGGCACGATTCTGGAACATGGAGATTCCGGATCTCAGCAGTTTTCAGGAAAACGTTCGGCGTCGGGCCCTGTACAATTTGCAGCAGGATGGCCGCAAGCTCGGTGCTGGAGTCCTCGCCCATACTCAATATTCCCAGCTGTATCGGGTCAAGGCCGATCAGGGCGAGAGTTTTCTCTGCCGCCACATCGCCATTGGCACCGCCATCAGTTACGACACGACAGCTTCGCCCAGTCACGAATTGCATCCCACCCTGTCTTTGGGTGGGCCGCTACGCTCTTTTCGCCCCCATCGCAAGGATCTGTTATGACGCAAGAAACCCTCGCTCCCCACGCCGTCGAACGCTTGCGGGGACTGCGCTCCCAAGGCAGCCACGAAGGCATCTTTACCTCCGATCTTTCGGTCAACGAATTTGTGATGGTCCGCAAGGCCCAATTCGAACCTCTGGGTCTGGTGGTCGGCTCTTGTATCTACCATATGGGTATTCAGTACGGCAGTTGGAATCAGAACATGGAAATGGATGTTCTCTCCCAAGCCATGTATCAGGCGCGGGAGCTCGCCATGAGTCGCATGGAGCAAGAGGCCATCCTGCTCCAGGCCGACGGCGTGGTGGGCGTGCGGCTGGAAGTAAAGCGCATGGACTGGGACCAGGACATCCTCGAATTCATGGCCATCGGTACCGCCATTGCCCATCGTTCTGGTGCGCCCGGCTTCAAGGGCGTGGGCGGTAAGCCCTTTACCAGCGACCTCTCGGGGCAGGATTTTTGGATGCTGTTACAGGCAGGCTATCGGCCCATGGAAATGGTGATGGGTTCTTGTGTGTACCACGTCGCGCACCAGGGCGTGTTGCGCAGTATGGGTAACATTGGCCGCAACATCGAGCTGGAGCAGTTTACCCAGGCCATGTACGACGCCCGCGAACTGGCCATGGAGCGGATGCAGCGCGAAGCCGCTGATGCCCAGGCCGATGGCATTACCGGGGTGCAGCTGCACGAGGGAAGCCACAACTGGCAGCCGCATGTGATTGAATTTT
>DDOU01000024.1:0-967 GCA_002341825.1 Candidatus Igneacidithiobacillus taiwanensis
GCCATAGTTTTCTTATCACTTTTGCTGTGGGAGAGCTCCAGCCCCTCGCGATAACTACGCTCTGCTTGGTGTTCATTACCTAACCAGAGGGCCGCATAGCCCATGCCCGCCAGAGTGGGAATGCGATCGGCTGTATATTTTTTAGGGTTCTTTCGGATTTCTGCCATTGCCTGCTCGAAGGCATCCAGCGCCTTTTGCGGATGATCCGAATTCAGCGCCTCTCGGCCCAGCCGGATGTGGCTCGCTGGATCAGCTAAGGCCGAACTTAGCCCCGCAAGAGACAACGCAAAGGCAACGGCAAGTTGATGTAGTAAGGGGCGGTTCATTTAGTGCCCCAGTTTTTGCCCAGTCGTAGTGCTTCAGAGGCATACCCTGCTATGGATGCGGGACTTATAAGGAGCTGCGACAAGAACACATAGAGAATCATGCCGCGGAAATTTTTTCGAACTTTCAATCCCCGCTCTTTGAACATACTTCTTTGGGCCAAATAGATAACGATGTTGTTGAGGCCGGCTAAGGGAATTAGCAATAAAGTGATCGGGCCAGCTATCAAATAAAAACCGAAACAGGCGGCAATTACCCCGGGCACGAAAAAAAGCAGGTAGCTCACATCTAGAAACGGGAACATCAGATTGACGATAACAAACTGCAGAGTAATACGGGGAGTGAGCAAGATCCTTGGATGCGCGCGCAATGCCTCGAACATGCCCCGCGCCCAGCGCCGCCGCTGGCGAAAAAGCTGGACATAGGTTTCGGGGACGTTGGTGAAGACGACGGCATTTTCGGCATAGCCGATGCGATAGCCCTTGCTCAGCATGCCCCAGGACAGGACGATATCTTCTCCAACCACGGGTGCCCAGCCGCCTAGTTCGAGAAGGACGGATCTCTCGTAGAGCGAGAATGCGCCTTGAGCTACCAGCGTGCCCTGGTAGAGACTCTGGATACGTTTGACGATGGCTATGCCGTG
>DDOU01000024.1:993-3894 GCA_002341825.1 Candidatus Igneacidithiobacillus taiwanensis
CCGGCAACGGCGGCGGTGTTGGATGGGTCGCAGAGGTAGCGTCCCACCAGGTATTGCAGGGCGTCCTTGTAGAGAAAGGTATCGGCGTCCACGGTGATCACAAGATCGTAGCGGGCGCATTTTAGGCCGGCGTTCAGGGCGCTGGCCTTGCCGCCATTGACGGGCTGCCGCACTAGGCGTAGGCGCGAATCCTTCACGGCCTCTACCTGAGCTGCAGTCTGATCCTGGGAGCCATCGTCGATGACGATGACCTCCATTCCCCCAGGGTAGGACTGGGACAGCACCGAGCGCAGGGTGTCGGTGATGGTGTGCTCCTCGTTGTACGCAGCAATGAGAATGCTGATGGCCGGGTAATGGGCGATTTCGGCCAGGGTGGGCCTTCTATCCAAGAGGGTGCTGAAGAATACGAAGCCTGATATATAACCCGGTAGTACGGCCACACCCAGAATGATGAGAATGGTCAGGATCGGACCTATGACGCTGTCGAGACTATTTATCCAGGGCAAGGCGATCCAGAAACTGAACAGCACCCAGAGGACTGCACCAATCTGGGCGAGCACGAATTTGGTGATGACTGGTATGTAGAGGACTGGCCTACGCTTTGTGACTGGTTCTGACGCCCGAACGGTGGCGCTGTGATTGCCACGGATCTGCCCCGAACCCCGAGGCTCTGCGGTCCACTCATGCGCTCCCTCCCCGAGTTTCAGGGAATGCTCCTCTTTCATGGCAGTTTCCTCTTATGTTCTAAATTGTTCCTGCTCTAAGCTAGACAAAGCCTCTGGTGGGAGGCTTTGTGGATGCTGAAACCACGCCGGAAGGTTAGCCTGAAGCCATCAGGGCTGCGGCATGGCTGGCATGAGTGCTGGGTTTAGCTGAGCAAGGTCAAGGCCCTGGCTTTTGATCGGATCCACGCCCAGGGTCAGCTTCATGGTATTTTGGATGGCATTGAGATTAGACTGCACCTGAACCATCTGAAATACCCCATTGCTCCCGATACCCTGCTGGATGGTATTGGCACCGTTGTTTATCAGCATCGACAGTTGCCCGGGTGCGACTGTCATGGTGACGTTGCTCGTATGGGTTGTTCCGTACTGGGCCATAGTGGTTTCTCCAGTCGGTAGGTTGCTGATGGCTGGTGCGCCTTTGATGACGTTGAGGCTCATGCCATTCTGGATGTAATTATCGTTACCGCCGATTTGAATGGCTTGTGTCACGCCCTGGATGTTCTGAAGACCGGAGCCGTTCATCTGGTTTGCGGGGTTGGCAACTTGCCCCGGCATGCTGCCCCGTGTGCTGTAGGTAATGGTGGGCATGAAGGTCGTACCATTGCTATTAAGAGCGACGTTGAGGTTGCTACTCATGCTCATGGGTGTCTTGCCGGCGGTGCTGGTCCAGTTGGTTTGCATGGACACACCAAAGTAGACGATTTTTCCACCAATGACGCCTTTGCCAACGATATTGGCCAGCACGGAATCGGGGACCGTGGGGCCGGCAATGGGAGTGATGGACGCCAACGTCTGGGCAAGAGCGGCACCGGCGGGCAGCAGGCACAGACCTGTCAGGATGAGAGATGATTTCCAGCTTAAGGTATGCATGATGGCTTCCTCGTTATATCAAAAATATTTGGCGATATCGTAACCAAAATGAGCGGGTTGCAGNNGGTATCTTGGGTAATTGGCCATGCAAGAGACGCATGGCGCTGGGTGCCTCCACGGGAGTCAACAAGACAGAATGAGGCTCAAAGCCCTTGCCAAATACTGCAAAAACGATCTTGTTCCAGTCTTTCAAGAATTCTGCCTTGGGCATGACCCGATTACCCAGTGCAGGATCAGCCAGATAGACGTGCTCCGAGCTGGTTTTTTCGAGCACTACAAAATGCTTATAGCCGCCGAGGTCGAGCAGGACAATGACAGGGATGTGAATTTTTTCTAGTTCAGCGGGGGTGACCACATAGCCTTCACCCTTCAGACCAATCTTTTCCACATAGCGTTTCAGATCAAGCATGGAGAAACCAACTTTCTTGACCTCTTCGGCATTGCTCACGGTAAAGAGCCCTTTCATCACCGAGGCTTCTGTCACGTCCTGGCCAAAGCCGTACTTGAGGATGGTGGCCAGCGACGCCGCGCCGCAGGAGAAGTCCGTATGCTGACGAACCACGTGGATGAAGTGCATCCCCACCATGCTGCGAACTGGGATGTTGAGAACACCGGCGCCGGGAATGATGTTGCCGAAGGGGGCGGCAAATAGGGGGGAGCTCTGCAGTACCAAAGCCGCTGCAAGAACGCTAGCGCTCAGGATATGGGATATGGCAGACCGTAATACCATGGCAGGCTCCCGTCGATCGAAACCAAAAACTGCCACCCCCGCGGGGGTGGCAGAGACCAAGTGGATTACTTGGTCGCGCTGGCGATGGCCAGAGTGTTGACCTGCTGGTTGCCGTTGCCGGAAGCCACGTTCAGACCGATGTTGCCAGAGGCGCCGGCCAAGGCGCTGCCACTGACGTTGCTGTTGTACATGGAGCCGACGGTCTCACCGCCATTGTAGTAAGCAACTTGCTCAACCGGAGCCGAGGCGTTGCCCATGGCCTTGGGAGAGGCGATGGATGCCATAGCCAAGCCATTCTCCTGCTGGTTCTGCGCACCAGCCACCACGTTGATGGCGATGTTGCCAGAGGCGTTCTGAGCCGCGTTACCATCGACCGTGGCGCTGTCTTGCACGCCGGTGTCCATAGTACCGTTACCAGCGGCAAGCTGGCTGGCGCCAGCAGTCGCGTTGGCATAGTCCGTGGTGCTGTTGTTGGCGTTGCTGGTAGCGCTCAGAGCGGTATTGTTACTCTGCTGGTTGCTGTTACCGGAAGCCATGCTAACGCCGATGTTGCCAGAGGCGCCGGCCAAGGCGCTG
>DDOU01000024.1:3978-4682 GCA_002341825.1 Candidatus Igneacidithiobacillus taiwanensis
CCGATGGGGTAACCCTCATGATCGTTGTTGGCGGCGGTGGCAATCGCCAAGCTGTTGCTCTGCTGGTTGCTGATACCCGCTGCCTCATTGACACCGATATTGCCGCTGGCATTCTGCAAGACGTTACCGTAGAGGCCCGTCTCGTTGCTGCCGCCAACCTCGTGGCCGTAGTTCAGATTGCTATGGTTGAGGTTCAGGGCTGAGGCCTGCGTAGCGCCGACGCTAGCATTGGCGTAATCCGAATACTGGGCAGACGAAGCAGCCATATTGTTGCCCTGCTGGTTGAAGATACCAGAGGTCATGTTTACGCCGATGTTTCCAGAGGCACCTGCGAGTGCGCTGCCGATAAAGTCGACGGCATTGGCGCCGTTCATTACCTGCCAGGCGTAATCTAGCAACTCGCCTTGGTCCGCATTGATGCTGGCGCTGGAGGCAGCAGCGTCGTCGACGTTGGTGCTAGCAGCCAAGGATCCGGCATTGGCCTGCTGATTCTGGGAGCCGGTGGCGATATTGAAGCCGATGTTACCGCTGGCATTTTGGCCCGCGTTGTCCTCTAGGACGGCATTGCCGGTGGCGTTGAACACAGAGCCCTGCTGGTTCATGGCGCTGGTCTGGCTGTTGCTGACGCCGGCGCCTGCAAAAGCCAACGGAGCGGCCACGAGGGCGGCAACGGCGATGGCGATGGGGCTTAACTTACGGATGCT
>DDOU01000024.1:4730-5596 GCA_002341825.1 Candidatus Igneacidithiobacillus taiwanensis
CACGACTTGCTACTGAATCACTCCGGGAGCCACCCCGAGAGCGAAACTGTTTGCTGAGGCATTGCCAGAACCCGACACTTGGTTCACCTGGGCAATGCCTCCTGCACCTTTGAATGCGGTATTTGCTACCGCGACACTACTTACCTCTTCCTTGGTGGTTTTGCTTGCATTCGTTGCCGTCAGACCAGATAGGTTGCTTGCCAGCACATTGTTTGCGACTTGTTGGGTCGCGCCAAGAACGATCCCCAGCTGATTACTCTCTGCGTTGTTTGCGCCCGATGCTTGGTTAATCGCCATGATACCCGTCGTGCCGCTGAAGGCATGGCCGCTAATCTCGGCTGACTTTACATTCTCGTCGTCTTGCGCAGCGCCGCCTGCTGTCTGGCGTACCGCAGTACTGGGGGCTACGACCCCTTGGCCATTCGGGCTCATGATGATACTGGCAACATTTGCTTGTAGGTTGTTGCTACCCGCCGCCATATTGGTCATGATCGCACCGTGGACACCGCTCATGGCGTTATCGGAGATGAGTGACTGCAAGGTGTTACCGGCAAGAACATCGGGCGCAGCCAAGACCGATGCACTGAATGCGGAGGCGGCGGCTACGATCAGGAAGACAAAGGTCTGGCGGCACATGGGGCAATCTCCTCGCTTTACAATGCAGGGTTTCATCGACCAACAGCCATGGAAGTATTCTGGAGGTTGGCGCTCCCGATCTGGATGTTAGTGCTCTTGCCGCCCTTGCCTTGCAACTCATCCCAGAGGACAACGCTGCTACCGTTTTGGTTGGCGACCTTGGGAAGGTTTACGGGGATGCCTTTACCGCTGACCTCAGCCAAGCCTCGATTACTAACGGTCTGGGTTTG
>DDOU01000024.1:5749-7947 GCA_002341825.1 Candidatus Igneacidithiobacillus taiwanensis
TACTGAAAAACATGTCGCAGGCGAAAATACCATAGGGATGGACAGAGGCTGGCTGTAAGATGCTTGGTACAGCTGGACCGCGACGAGCTCTTCCCTCGACTCGATCGTTGGTAAGTTACCTTTACCAATCAATTAGATAAGTTCGGAGAGGGGTGTTTGTAAAGCAGGAGTTACAGTTTTGCGGTTTTTTAGGTAATGTATTGAAAGAAAAATAATTCTGTCCATCAACCAGAGATACTACAGGGTTTGAGCACCTGCTAACTCTTCGCTGTTGGCATCGCGATACCGTGTTTTTCCATGAGCCGATAGAGTGAAACCCGGGATATCTGCAGTTGCTCAGCAGCTCTAGTAACGCTACCGAGATTGTCTGCGAGCGCTGCGCGGATGGCATCGCGCTCGGCCGCATCTCGCGCCTGCGCTAGGGTTAGCCGTAGGCGGGAATTGCGTCGACGTTCAAGACCTAGATCTGCGGCAGTAATCAGAAATTTATCGCACATCACCATCGCTCGGCGCACGCGATTGATAAGTTCTCGGATGTTGCCGGGCCAATCGTAGTTGCACATGATCTGCAAAGCATCTTCACTGAAACCTTTTACTCGATGACCGCGCTCATCCGCAAAGCGTTGGAAGACATATTGCGCAAGCAGCGGAATATCGCCCTCGCGCTCGCGCAGGGGGGGCATGCGAATTTGCAAGACGTTGAGACGGTAATAGAGGTCCTGGCGAAAGCTTCCAAGACTGATCGCTTTTTCGAGGTTGACGTGGGTGGCTGCCAGAACACGCACGTTTACTTTTATATCCTCGTGCCCACCTATGCGTTGGATCTTTTGCTCTTGTAAAAAGCGCAGGAGGTTTACTTGCAACTCTAGGGGCAAGTCGCCAATTTCATCGAGGAACAGGGTGCCGCCGGTAGCGCTTTCAATACGACCAATTTTACGTTCATGAGCCCCGGTGAACGATCCTTTTTCGTGCCCGAAAAGCTCGGACTGGATGAGATTAGCCGGCAAAGCACCACAATTGACGGCTATGAATGGACCATTCTTGCGATTGGAGCGTTCGTGTATGGCCTGGGCAGCTAACTCTTTTCCAGTACCACTCTCGCCGGTAATGAGCACCGGCGCGTCGGTAGATGCAACTTTACGGATATCCTGATATACGCGTTGCATAGCCTCGCTGGCGCCCACCATCTCAACCTCTTTTCCAGCGCCTTCCTCGTGAGGTGCGATGTAAAGTGCCTCCTCAGCAATATCGGCCATGCCCGCTGCGTGGCCAAGAACTACCAAGAGCCGTTCACTCTGAATCGGTTGGGTGTGATAGTCGTAGAAAACGCTCCCGACTAGCTTTCGGATACTGGTCTCCTCCAGGGCGTTGGGGGGTAGCAAGGCGATCCAGCGCACGTGTTGATATTTCGCAATGATAGTCTCGATTTTATAACCGCTGATGAGCAGATCTCTCTCGTCGAAACCAACAAGTGCCGCGGCCGGGCGTGTTTGACTCAGGATACTGGGAGCATCATCGATCTTGCTTGCAAAGGTAACTGCCCAGCCTGACAACTCAAGCGTATTGAGAGAACCGGAGATGATCGACGGTGAACCTATGTAGAGAATACTGCGGGCGACATTGATGGTTTCTTCTTCTGGGGTACGTTTTTTTGGCATTTTTCCTCCGGATACCATTTCTTGTCGCCGCAGGATAGCCGAAAATCACAGGCTTTGCCAAAATCGGCGCAGAGATTCTCGTTACGTGTAGCGTCAACGTCGCCGAAGCGACTTGAGTTCGGCTACGCCGAAAACGCGCAGCAAGAAAAAGTAAAGCCCGACGCTGCCCAACACCAGATACATCAGGTGGAAAATGCGCATCTCGGCACTCCAACGCAGCCAAGATGCGCTCGACCCACGCAGGGAATAGAGGGCAACTCCCAACACGAGGGCAGCCAATACGGTCTTGCCGAGAAAAGCTCCCCACCCAGGTTGTGGGCTATAGATCTTGTCTTTGCGCAGGCGCCAGTAGAGAAGTAGCAGGTTGACCACGGCCGCCATGGTGGTGGCGAGGGAGAGCCCCAGCTGTTGCAGAGGCCAAGCCAGAATCAGGCTGCAGATGATGTTGACGGCGACACTGATCATGGCAAAGCGCATGGGTGTAGTGGTGTCTTGACGGGCATAGAATGCGGGAGCGAGAACGCGGGCGGCAATGATAGG
>DDOU01000024.1:8026-12250 GCA_002341825.1 Candidatus Igneacidithiobacillus taiwanensis
GGGTGTCCGAGCATGAGGAGGCCGACGGTGGCTGGCAGGCCAATCAGCCAAGTCCAGCGCAACGCCCAATCGAGGGTCTGTGCAAAGGTTTCTTCCTCTTGTAAACGGGATAAGGTCGGCAGGACGACCGTACCGAGGGCGACGCCAAATACGCCGAGGGGAAACTCTACCAAGCGGTCAGAATAGTACAAATAGGAAACCACATTGGCGCCAACGAGGGACGCGAGAACGGTATTCAGAAATAGGTTGACCTGTGCTGCGGAGGCACCAAAAGCGGCAGGACCCAGCAGTCGGAGCACGCGTGCGACGCCCGGGTCTCGGCGTCGTAAACGCGGCCAGTGCAAATGCCCAACTTTTCGCAATGCGGGAATCTGGAAGAGTAGTTGTACGATGCCACCAATGAGCATTCCCCAGGCCACGGCATAAACAGGTTGAGCAAGATGCGGGGCCCAGAGGAGGGCGCTGAAAATGATGGCAAGGTTCAAAAATACCGGGGTAAAGGCGGGAACCTGAAAATGACCGAAGGTGTTGAGAATGCCACCCGACAGGGCGACCAAGGAAATCAGGAATAGATAGGGAAAGGTGATTTGGGTTAGCGAGACCGCCAAGTGGAATTTAGTGGGATCGCTGGCAAACCCGGGAGCCAAGAGATAGACCAAGACGCTGGCCCCGAGAATGCCGATGATCGTGATGGCAAGCAACGCGAGACTCAGCCAGCCGAAGACGTCGGCGAGAAAATCTCGGGTCTCCTCTGCCTCGCGTTCCCGCACGTACTCATTGAGAACGGGAACAAAGGCCTGAGAAAATGCCCCCTCGCCAAAGAGTCTTCGAAACAGATTGGGAATGCGTTGGGCTACGAAGAAGGCGTCAGCGGCCATCCCGGCGCCAAACAGGTGTGCGAGCACGACGTCGCGGACAAAGCCGAGGAGGCGGGACAAAAAAGTATTGCTTGCCACCCGGACGACATTGCGGAACAGGTTGTTCATCGACGGAAGAACCCAGCCCGGTCGCGGACCAAGCTGCGGTAAGTCAAATTAGCCAAGCAATAGCTTCTGCGCTTTTTCCATGGCCTCAAAAGCAGCTCGATTGTTGCCTAGTGCGCCCTGCGCTTTGCCGAGGGCCAGCAGGGCGGCACCCAGAACATCGCGCATGGCGAGGGAGAATTGCTGTCCCAGCTGCTTTTCCAGCTTCTGTAGGATCTCGACGGATTCTTGGGCGTGCTGGAGGGCCTTTGGCGCATTCCCTTGTTCGAGGGTCGCGTTGGATTCCTGCAGATGAATATCGGCAAGCACTAGGCGCATTTTTGGCGAGAACGCCTCTCCCAGGGCATGCTCGAGCTGCACATAGACTTGGCGCGCCTGCTCCGCAGCTTGGTTGGCCAGGGTGTAGAGCCCCAAATTGGCAAGCTGTTTGGCCTGCAAGAGGTGTGCTGCGCCAAGCTCTGCCTTTTGATCGCTGGTGAATTCTTCGCCCAGCTTATTCTGCAGATGCTGCCAGGCTTGGATACCAGCGGTGGTGAGTTGCATGGCCTCATCCTCCCGACCAAGGAGAAAGAGCATATTACTTTTTTGCAGTAGGGCGCTTGCCTTGGTCGCCAGCAATGCCCAGCTCACCGACTCTGGCAGGGTGCTGGCGGTTTTCTCGCTCAGCTCGATTGCCTGATCGAGGAAAGGTAGAGCGCCGGCATAGAGACCCTGGTCGGCATAGAGATTGCCGAGGCAGAGAGCGGTGCGTGCACTCTGATGCAACAGACCCGGAGCGACTTGCTCGCCATAGCGTTTTTGGATGACGCTGAGAATTTCCTGGGCTCGTTGATATTCCGGAACAGCACTTGCGGCATCGCGCGTGGCGAGGGCAGTACCGCGAATCATGTGCGCCTGTGCCAGGTCGATGGCCAGCTGCGGCCGTAGGGCCTTGTCGTCATTCCAGTGGGCACCGACGACATCGATGGCTTGGTTGGCCGCCTCCAGCGCTCTGCCGTCGCCAAGGGTATGTAGAGACCGCGCCCGACCAAGAAGGGAACGTGCTCGGATGTCCAAAACCTTGGGCGCAAGATGCGCTGCATCTTGTGTGTGTCCAAGAACGGTGAGCGCATGGTCGAAACATTCGACGGCTCGACGATGGTCGCCGGTTTCGGCAAGCAATTCGGCCTTACTGCACAGAACGCTGGCGAGCTCCACCTGGGTACGAACTCGCTGAATTCCAGCACCGGGAATGCCTGGGGCCGGCTTTTCGGGGCTGACGGAGGTGGCTTCGAAGGAACTGGTCTCTGGCATGGTACTTCCCTGGACGAAGGAGGGCGAGGAAAAAGAAGACTCAAAAGATTGTGGCGTCGCTTCGGTAGTAACCGTCGAAACCGTGCTAAACATGCTTCGCTCGTCTGCGCTGTGACTGATCTCTGGCGCCTGCAATGCTGATGTTTCGGTGGCAGATTGGAGAATGCCGTCTGGCGTTTCCGTCGGTGCGCTGGCCGCCGCCTCGTCATCAAACGCAAGGTGATAATCTGCAGTGCCGCTATCGGGCGCAAGCGTCTGCGCCTCGGCAAGCGCCTCGCTTTCCTCGTGATGGGCCGGCGCAAGCGCAGCGCTCTCGGCTGGCAGCTCCGCCTCTTGCCACATTCCGGTATCCTCGGCAAAGTCGATGCCTTGCGGCGCATGTGGCTCGGAAGACGCCTCGGCACTTTCGGTATGGGGGAGGGGCTGCGGCAATTCTACATCGTCTTCCAGCATTTCCTCATCGCGCGTTGTGCTTGGGATCTCCGAGAGTTCCGCGTTGGTATCGGAAGCTATTGGCAGTTCACTAGCCAACACGCAGTTGTCCTCCGCAGAGTCGATGCCTTGCGGCGCATGCGGCTCGGCCACTGCCTCGCTTTCCTCGTAATGGGGTTGCGCGAGTTCTTCCTCTTCTACCCGCTCGGCATCGTCCATAGTGTCCGGTGCGAGCTCGACATCCTGCTCCACGGGCGAGAAACCCGCCATTGTCTCCGCTACGGGCGATTGCGTCGTGGGTAAGCTATCTGGCTCCGCGTCAAACCTGAGCGCCGAAGGTGCGTCGGCCGCTTCCCCAGGCATCTCATGCTCGGTGTTTTGGGCGATTCGTGGATGACTGGGCGGTTCAGCCTGCTGCAGGGTGCTCGAAAAGTTGGCTTGATAGGTAGTCGCCATGTTGAGATTGGCCATCAGACTGACGCCTGGGCGCGGGGTTTTCCGCGGCAGAGTTGCAGGCTCCATTTCGAGGGGCGCAGATTCTGCCGCCGCGCGGGGGCTATCCGTTTGCTCGGGGGCCGGTTCTGACTTTTCTGTAGGAGTAGGCATCTCCGGAAAGTCGGGTGTAGGCGGTGCGAGATCCAGGTTGGGGTGGGTCATTTCGTGATTCAATTGCCGCAAAATGGTATCCAGAGCGGATTTCTGCGAACGAGTAAGCAGGAAACGCGCGGCAATGAAGAGTCCGTAGCGGCGGTTGAGGTGCTTTTCCTGGCGCACCACCAGGGCAGTGCTGGTAAAGGGATCGCAACCCGGCAGGGTGAAATCGACCAGAATCATTTCCCCGCTTTGCAGATCGCAGTCGTCGACCAGCAGACCCACGCCGCTGTTGCTGAGATCTTTGAGTTTACCAACGATACTCTCGCGATTGCTGCGATGAATGGTGATTTCCCCATTCGCCGGTATACGATCGCGGAACCGCTTTTTGCGCGAGTAGATGGCACTCGGGCGAGCAAAGACGTAAAGGCCGTTCTCCTGGCGGATGAAGTCGGTGAGGAAGACGGTAATGAATCCGTCCCCGTCGACACAGATGAGGCTCTGCTCATAGCGTCGGTGGGATAAATTCTCCTGTGGCTGGAAAAATATCTGCTCGGTGGTGCAATGGTCGACTATTGCTAATCGACCATCATCGCCCACGTCTTCCGAAAAGAGAATGGCAGCCGTTCCTGGTGTCTTGCAGATATCCGCCGGATCGTGAATGACATCGCTGGAAAAATCGCTGGTCAGTAAGAGATGGAAGAGCGATAGGTCGAGGCCCGATCGGTTGGGCAACATGCTACGCAGATCCGGCAGGTCTTGACTCTCCAGTGGATTGATTTGGGTATCCGAAGTCATCGGAATTGCGTCTACGCTTTCCTTCCCATTAAAGCGGCATCAAGGTAGCATCTTTTCTGAATGCTGACCAGCGAGATGCCCACCAAAATCCCCACACTGGAGAGACCGTGTTTATTGTAAAAGTCTT
>DDOU01000073.1:0-4011 GCA_002341825.1 Candidatus Igneacidithiobacillus taiwanensis
TTGCGTTTGCTGGTACCGCAGATGTACGGTTACAAAAGCGTAAAATGGGTAAACCGCATCGAGTTGCGTGCCAGTCGACCCGAGGGAACGTGGGAGAAGGACGGCTACCCGAACAACGCCTACATCAAGAAGGGTTTTAGCTGGACGGATCTGCTCTGAGCGAAGGCGCAGGCGGCCGCTGTCACAAAAGTGTCATAAAAAGTTCATGATACTGTCATGAAACTCCGGTATTATCCGCATCGCGTGGGGTTTTCAGAGTACTGATTCCATCCCATCATGCCGTAACAGATCTCATACCGCCATCCGGAGGTTTTATGTTTAAGCGTTCCAATACGATGTTCTCGCGTGCCGTTAAGGGCGCGGTTGTTGCCACGCTGCTGAGTCTTACCGCGGTCGCCGCAGCGCCTGCGATTGCAGCGCCGCAAATCAGCCTGCTCGAGACCGGGTCGACCCTGCTCTACCCTTTGTTCAACCTTTGGGTTCCGGTCTACACCAAGATGCACCCGAACGTGAAGATTACCACCCAGGGAACGGGTAGCGGCACGGGCATTGCCCAGGCCATTTCCGGGGTCGCCCAGATTGGTGCTTCTGATGCCTACATGTCGGATGCGCAGGTAAAGATGCACCCCATGCTCAACATTCCTTTAGCCATCTCCATCCAGATGATCAACTATAATCTGCCCGGCTTGAATAACAAGCACATCAAGCTCTCCGGCCCGGTTCTTGCCGGCATCTACTCCGGCAAGATCACCAACTGGGATGCCCCGGAGATCGCCAAGATCAATCCCGGTATCAAGTTGCCGAACCATAAGATCATTCCCATACACCGCACCGACGGATCGGGTGATACCTTCATCTTCACTACGTACTTGTCCGATACCGATCCGGCTTGGGCAAAGAGCGTCGGTTACAGCACCACTGTCAGCTGGCCGACGGTACAGGGGGGAATTGGTGCGGTTGGTAACCCCGGCATGGTCGAGGCATTGAAATCGACCCCCTACGGCGTCGCCTATATCGGTATCAGTTGGAAGGAGCCGGTGGAAAAAGCGGGCTTGGGTATCGCCATGCTCCAGAACCGGGCTGGCAAGTTTGTGTTGCCGACGGTGGAGAATGCCAAGGCCGCCGCTGGCGAAATGGTCAGCAAGACCCCGGCGGACGAGCGCATCAGCCTCGTATATGCGCCAGGTGAAAAGTCGTACCCGATCATCAATTACGAGTATGCCATCGTCAACAAGAAGCAGCCCAACGCCGAAACGGCAGCCGCTTTGCGTGACTTCCTGAACTGGGCTCTGGATCCCAAGGGCGGCAACGCTCCCCATTTCATGGAGAAGGTGCACTTTGTGCCCTTGCCGGAGAGCGTAGTTGCACTGTCCCGCAAGCAGATAGCAGAGATTCAGTAATCCTCAGACCTGTGGCGCCGCAGTCTCTTGGCCGTGGCGCCATACATAATCAACGCTGCGGCTCTTTTTCTGGAAGTGCCGCACGTTTATTATGGGGCCTGCTTCAGTGGAGGGAGAGCATGAAACCATCGCTGTTTCGTTTTGGCTTGGTCGGCACGGCTAGTTTTCTGCCGTTGTCGCTCATCGCCCTGATCGTGTTTCTCGCGCTCTATTCCTGGCCGGCGATTCAGTACAACGGCTTCGATTTCTTTTGGCGCAATGACTGGGACTTAGGTAATCTCTACGGGAATCCGGTTGAAATCCGCGGCCAGCAGGTCATGCCGGGTGCCAGCTTTGGGATCTGGTTCCTGGTGGTCGGTACCCTCTCCAGTGCCTTCCTGGCTCTGCTTTTTGCCCTGCCGATTGCCGTTGCTAGCGCCTACTTTCTGGTAGAAATGCTGCCCAAGTGGCTCTCAGGCCCCTTGGCCCTCCTGGTCGACTTGTTGGCGGCCATTCCCAGTGTGGTCTTTGGACTCTGGGGCTACGCGTTGCTGATCCCTTTCTTGGGGCAATCAGTCTTCCCCTGGCTCGCTACGCACTTCGGGTTTATTCCGTTTTTTGGCGGCAGTCCGGGGAGCGGTTACGGTCTGCTTACCACCGCCATCGTTCTGGCTTTTATGATCATTCCTTTGATCTCGGCCACCATGCGCGAGGGGATCAGTGCCATTGAGCCGGCCCTGAAAGAGGCGGGATTGGGTATGGGGCTCAATCGCCTCGAGGTCCTCTGGCATATCATTCTGCCCAAGTTGAAAACCACCTTGGTGGGCGTCTCCATTCTTGCCTTGGGGCGTGCTTTGGGGGAAACCATGGCCGTGGTCATGGTCAGTGGCAATGCGCTCAACTACCTGCCCCACAACATTTATACCCCGATTTCTACCATGGCTGCGTTCATCGTCTCGCAATTGGAGAGTGCACTGCAGGATCCTACCAATATGGCGGTGGAAGCCCTGGCGGAGATAGCTTTGGTACTTCTAATTCTTACGGTTATCGTCAACATCATTGCCCGTCTGCTTCTATGGGGAGCGAAAGTACGAACATGAGCGCATCGGACCTCTCAAGCTCTATGACTCAAGTACAACGTAGCGATGTCCATCCAAGGGCGCGTATTTCATTGAAGCGTAAACTTTTTCGCGGCTTGGGCACGGTTTTCGTTTGGGCAAGTTTTCTAATTGTTGCAGCAGCATTTTTGTCGATTATTTTGGATGTGCTCATCAATGCACTGCCTGGGCTAAAGCTCAGCCTTTTCACCGAGGTGAGCACCGGCATGGGTGGTGGTCTTAAAAATGCCATAGAAGGTACCCTGGTGCTCTCTCTTGGATCTTTGCTCATTGCCGCCCCGGTGGGTATCGCTGCGGGGATCTACTTGAGTGAGTTTGGCAGTGGGATGGCGGGCAAGTCGTTGCGTTTTCTCTCCGATGTGCTGGTAGGTGTGCCCTCCATCGTGCTTGGCTACGTTGGCTACATCACCATGGTGATTTATTTGGGTTGGCAGTTCTCGGTGGCAGCCGGCATCATCACCCTCAGTGTAATGCTGCTGCCCTACATCGCCCGCACCACGGAAATGGCCCTGGGAAATATCCCGCTCGCAGTCCGCGAGGCAGGTTTTGGTATTGGTGCAAGCGAGGGAACAGTCATCCTGCGCATCCTGATGCCCGGGGCTTTGCCGGCGGTGATGACGGGTTTGTTTTACGCTTTGGCCTTGTCCATGGGCGAAACGGCTCCCTTGATCTATACTGCGGGTTGGTCGAATTATATGTGGAACGGTCAATTCACCAACCAGCCCATCGGCTATCTCACCTACGTGATCTGGACTTTCATCAACGAGCCCTTCGAGGCAGCCCATGTCTTGGCATTTGCCGCGGCCTTTTTGATTACCATGGTGGTCTTGGGCTTGATTCTGCTCGGTCGCTGGATGGTGATCTGGCAGTTACGAAAACGCGGCGCCTATCGCTAGACCAGGTTCATGGCAGAGAAAAGCCTGCCTCGCGCAGCATTGTCGACAACCGAATCAGGGGAAGCCCGATAATGGCACTTGGGTCTTCCCCAATCATTCTTTCGATCAAAGAAATACCCAGGCCCTCGGCGCGCAAGCTGCCGGCGCAATCAAAGGGCCGTTCTTTTTCGATATAGCGCGCGATTTCCTCGCTTGTCAGCGGGCGCAGATCCACCCGATACGGAATGAGCTCCACCCTTGCCTGCCCCAATGGCGAAAGAAGGCAAAGCCCGTTGAGAAGCTCCACACTCCGACCTTGCACGGCCTCGAGCTGGGCACGGGCGGTATCGGCATTGCCAGACTTACCGAGTACCTGGTCGCCACAGCGCACGAGTTGATCCGCACCAATGATCCAGGCATCTGGGTACTCCTCGGCTATCCGCCGCGCTTTTTCTTCGGCAAGGCGTTGCACCAGTGCCTCTGGCGCCTCGCCTTCGCGGCGGCATTCATCGATGGACGGCGCCCGGAAGTCGAAGGGGAGGCGTAGTCGCGCCAATAGTTCACGCCGATATGGGCTGGAGGAGGCGAGTACCAAATGCGGCTGCGTCATCCGGTGTTTCTCTGACCAGCAGCAATGGC
>DDOU01000073.1:4206-4331 GCA_002341825.1 Candidatus Igneacidithiobacillus taiwanensis
TTTTTTGCGCACGATGCTGATCACTGGGTAGCGTAGCGTATTCTGCTGCCAGGGTCATATCGGCCTTGGCCATCGCCATGGTGATGTTGCCAAGCAGGGCGCGAAAAAAAGGCCAGTGCTGATAC
>DDOU01000170.1:0-2124 GCA_002341825.1 Candidatus Igneacidithiobacillus taiwanensis
GAGTCATAAAAGACCTTGCCGGGCTCGACGATGACTTCGCGCACCAGACCATGCTGCACAAAGAGCCCTAGGGTGTTGTATACCGTGGCTTTGGAGACGATAGCGTAGTCGGCATTGACGCGTTGCATGATCTCCTCGGCAGAGAGGTGCGCATGCTGCGCAAAAAGGACGTAGCCAATCTCCACGCGCTGGCTGGTCGGGTTGACCCCGGCGCTCTTGAGTGCCTCGAGGACCTGCTGTTTGCTGAATCCGATTTCTTTCATATCTTTGTTCCAGTGTAGTTCTGTACTCGGTTTAATGGTATTACGCTTTGGGGCTGAGGGGAAGCCGATAGGGGGTGGGATCCAAAGGCGGTTCTTGTTCCAGAATAAGGGCACGCAATAGTTCAGCGGTGATGGGTGCGGTGGTAAGCCCATAGCGGAAGTGGCCAGCGGCCAGATATAAACCGGGATGCTCAGGAACCGCGCCAATGTAGGGAATGTTGTCGGGACTGCCGGGGCGCAGCCCTGACCACTGTTGCAAAAGATCGGCAGCGCGGGCCGCAGGAAAGACGCGCTCGGCAAAGGCGCGTAACTCTGCCAGTGCCTCTTCGGTGTTCCCTTTGCAAAAGCCGACGTCTTCGCTGGTGCTGCCAACGAGGATCTGCCCGTCCTTACGCTGCACCAAATAGTGGCTACCCTCCAGGACAATTTGCGGCAGGGCGCCAGGCTCACCCTGCAGCAATGCCATTTGCCCGCGCACCGGCGTAATGGAAGTGCTGATCCCTTGCCGTTCGAGAATCGTTTTACTCCAGGGCCCGGCACTGAGCAAAACCCGCTCGCTTTCCCATACCGCGCTGTGGGTCGAGACCTTCCAAACATGGCTCTGCCGCGCTAACGCCTCGACTTCCTGATGCTCGTGAATGGCGACGCCAAGTTGCTCCACATAGGCGCGTAGCCCAGCAAGAAGGCGGGGATTGCGTACCTGCGCCACTTCTGGGCAAAACAAGGCGCTGTCGGCATGGAGAAAAGGCGCGCGGGCACGCATTTCTGCTGCAGAAAACTGCTGCCATTGCCAGCCCCAGTCGGCGCCCCAGGCAGGGGCATCTGCGGGCAAGGGCGCCTCGGGGCTATTAAGCACCCACATCCCCGATGCCAACCATTCCGGGTCGATTCCGGTAGCTGCCTGAATTTCGGCAACAAAGTTTGGGTATTGCTGCATCCCAGCTGTGGCCAGTTGCAGCAGCGCCGGACGGTAGCGCCACGGATGCAGAGGGCTGAGAATGCCACCCCCGGCCCAAGAGGCCTCGCGCCCTACGCTGCCGCGCTCGAGCACCGTAACCCGTAGCCCCGCCTGCCGTAGGCGCAAAGCGGCACTGAGGCCGATGACGCCGGCGCCAATGACGAGGATCTCGCTGCTTGCGTGGGTCATAGCCTGTCAAAAATCGATGCGATAGAAGATGTTGGCACCATCCTGGGTGCCGCTCTCGGTCTGGATTTCGATGTGCCGCGAAACGCGGTAGCGCAAGCGGGCAATCGTTCCTTGGCCAAGAATGGACTGCCCGACGCTAAAGTACAAGTTGGGGGTAATGTAGTGCCCCAAAGTCACCATGTCTGCAGCAAGTCCGCTGCTATTTCCATTAGAGCTGACGCCAACATCGAGGCCGCTACCGCCCAATCCGCCATTGCCAAAAACGGCGGCCCGCCCGGCGGAGAACAGTTGCCCAGCGGCGGCCGAGAGGAGGGCGTCTTGGCTCTGCAGTCCAGAACTAGGCGTTCCCAATACCAGATACGAAAGGATATCGTTTTGCGCCATGCCCGGTTTGGAATACAGATTGACGACCGGGTGGCTGAGGTTTCCGGTTACCTGCACGCCGGCATAAATCGTCTCATTATTTACCGCAAAGCTGTTGCTATTGCGAATTTTGCGTACCGCTAAAACGTCGAGGCTGGCGGCATCGGGTGGGCCTGCGAAGATGATTCTTCCCCGCTGGAAAATCAGAGAATTACCGTAAATATCGTATTTTCCGTCAACCATCTGCAAGGTCCCGTGCATTTCGGGAGAGGTAGACGGCGGCGTGATGCGCAGATCCAGGCTTCCCTCCAGGTTGGCACGTAGACCGCCAATCAAGATTTTGGCATTTTT
>DDOU01000170.1:2162-2659 GCA_002341825.1 Candidatus Igneacidithiobacillus taiwanensis
CGAACGAAGACGACATCACTGGAGGGCTTGGGGCCGCCAAAATCGGTACCTAAAATGCGCAGTTCCGAGGTTTGCACCGTGCCCGTGATATCCGTGCGGCCTTTCTCCTGCTGGATTTGCAGTTGCGGATTTACCGAGGCTTGCACTTGCGGCAAGTTTAGCGCCTGAAAATTGTCACCAGCAATATGCACCTGATACGCCAAGCCGTGCGCGAAGGTGATGGTACCATTGCCGGTTAGGCTGCCAGCGCCAGAATGCACCACCAGATTTTGCAAGGTCAGTTTTTCTCCCTGGCCTTGGAGTTCGGCGCCAATGTTTTGTAGGTGTAGGCCGGCCTGGGGAATATAACAGCCGAGCGCCGAGGCTTTGGCCTGCCCGCGCCAGTCGGGCTGCCCCCAAGTGCCACCAGCGTGCAGGTCGAGGGCAATCTGACCGGTCGGGTCGATGCGAATCGTTCCGGTGGGTAAGTGTGCTAGCAGCTGTCCGGGAATTTCCCC
>DDOU01000008.1:0-6475 GCA_002341825.1 Candidatus Igneacidithiobacillus taiwanensis
GGCCTTGGCGGCATCTTTGATCGGCTCTGGGGTATCAAAATCGGGCTCGCCTGCACCAAGGCTGACCACATCCTTGCCTTGACGCTGGAGTTCCGCAGCGCGTGTACTTACCGCCAAGGTGGGGGAGGGGCGAACCGCATTGACGCGACGGGAAAGGCGTATGTCCACTGCAGGAATCCTGAAGGCGCTAGCAAAGGGCCAAAATTGTAAGCCTTTACGCCGGAAAAGCAACCGCGCTACTCCACTCCCTTTTTGCGAAGTAGGCTGGCAATGCGACGTAGGCGCTCCAAGGGATCCTGTAGCAGCAAGAGTTGCAGCTTTTCTGCCGACCGCACCGGTAAAGCCTGCGCCAAGATCATGCCGGCACGACTGGCATCCAGCTCTGGAGCAGCTGGATCTTCGATAATCTGCTGCAAGATGGGTTTGAGCCATTCGTGCTCAAAAGCGAGAGGAAGGGCCGGTTCTTCCGGCCACAGATGAATGCGCGCCACAGTGATGTCATTGGCATGCTGCCATTCTTGTACGGAAAAACGGCGGGATCCCTCGATTTCCAGAAGAAGCAGCCCGTTCTCGCTATTCCAGTCGACAATGGTTGCCAGAGTGCCAACGGGGGCAGGGGCGGCTTCCGCCTCCGCCAGGCAAATGCCGAAGGGACGGCCTGAGCGCATGGCGCGGCTGACCATATCCACATAACGAGGCTCGAAGATGCGCAGCCCCATGCGGGCCTTGGGAAAAAGCACGGAACTGAGTAAGAATAGATCGTACCATTCTTGCGCATCGCTTTGCGCCGTCATCCCGGAGATCCTCGCGAAACCAATATGCCTGAGCTAAGTGTAGCGCCCCTTTCCTTGTATGTGCACCTGCCCTGGTGCAAAGCCAAGTGTCCATACTGCGATTTTAATTCCTACGCGGCGGAGAACTTCCCCGCCGAGCGCTACGTCGATGCCCTCATTCTTGATCTGGAGCGTGAGCTGCCGCGGATTTGGGGTCGGCAAATTCACAGTATCTTTTTTGGTGGCGGTACCCCCAGCCTTTTCCCGCCGGAGAGTCTCGATCGTTTACTCTCGGCCATTCGTGCTCGCCTGCGCCTGGCGCCGCAAGTAGAAATCAGCCTCGAGGCGAATCCTGGCGCGGTGGATGCCGCAGCCTTCGCCGGTTTTCGTGCAGCGGGTATCAATCGTCTCTCCCTCGGGGTCCAGTCCTTCAACGACGACGCCTTGCGCGTTCTCGGACGCATTCACGATGCCCGCACCGCGCATCAAGCCATCGAAGCGCTACAGCGCGCTGGTTTCGACAACTGGAATCTGGACCTGATCTTTGCCTTGCCAGGACAGGATTACGCCGCGGCACTCGACGACCTGCGCAATGCGCTCATCCACCGGCCGCCGCATCTTTCTCTGTACCAACTTACCTTGGAACCGGGAACACCTTTTGCCAGCCGTCCGCCGGCCGCCTTACCCGATGCCGACAGCAGCGCGGAAATGGAGGAGGGGCTGCGTGCCGAACTCGCTGCCGCGGGTCTTGCCCGTTATGAGGTTTCGGCGCATGCGCGCAGCGGACGGCAGTGTTGGCACAATCGTAACTACTGGCTCTTTGGGGACTATTTGGGCATTGGTGCTGGCGCCCATGGCAAAATCACTCTGCCCGGGCAGGGGATACTGCGCACACGTAAACCACCGCGGCCGGAAACGTACATGGCAGCGGCCATGGCTGCAGCTGCAGTTCTTGGTGAACAGCAGTGGGTCGGCCCTGCCGAACGCCCGTTCGAGTTTTTTCTCAACGCCTTGCGCTTGATGGAGGGATTTTCGGAGGAAATCTTTGAAGAGCGCACCGGGATAAGCTTTTTGCTTGTGGAGGGCCGACTGCGGCGCGCCGCACAACGTGGCTTATTGGAGCGGCAAGGGCGTCATTGGCGCCCCACCGCCATTGGTATCAATTGGACCAATTCCTTGTGTCGGGAATTTCTCCCCGAGAAGGAAGCGCCTCAGTCGCGCCCCATGGCCTCGGCTTCGTGACCGGTGATGGATCCTTCCGTAAAAAGATATTCCCGCAATTCCTTGTCTAGGCGAGGTAATTTCCGACGCAGCCACTCCAATACCATGGCTGCGTGTTCCAGTTCTTCGTCACGATTGTGGGCGAGTACGGCCTTGAGGGTTGGATCTTGGCAAGCGTCCACCCGCTGCTGGTACCAATCGACGGCTTCAAACTCCTCCATCAAGGAACTGATGGCGCGATGGATATCGAGGGTGTCGGGACTGAGCTGTTCGAGGGCTTCGTGTAGGCTTTCGTGGGCCATGGTCGATCTCCGTGGGTTGCGTAGAAGTGTCATTTGAGAATAGCCGAAGACGACCCGGCCAGCCAGGCAAGCGCTTTGGCCTCGCACGTATCCTCTCCAAGCGCGGACTTTGCTCGCGAACCCAAGCGGCCGAGTGGATTCGGGCGGGAAGAGTGACTGTTGCGGGACGCTGTATTCTCGATCCCGAACAGGGCTTTCCGCTCGACCAGGATGCCATTGCGGTAGATGGCGTTGCCGCGCCGCTAACGTCGCGTCGGCGTGTGCTATTACTCCATAAGCCGCGCGGCTATTTGGTGACGCGCCACGATCAACATGGGCGGCGTACGATCTACGATTTGCTTCCCGATGGCGACTGGCTCGCGCCGGTGGGTCGTCTCGATCAAGCCAGCAGCGGTTTGCTGCTGCTGAGTAATGATCCTACCTGGGCGCAAACGATTTTGGACCCCGAACGCCATGTACCCAAAAAATATCATGTGCAGGTCCGCCCTCCCTTGGCTGCAGAGCAACGCGCTTATCTGGCCGCTGGCGTGGTGCTCGATGGGATACGATATCGTCCAGTGGAAATTCGTGAGTTGCGCTGTGGCGGCAAGACCCAATGGTTGGAATTTGTGCTTCAAGAAGGGAAAAATCGCCAGATTCGCCGCCTGTTGGAGAGTCAGGGCTGTGAAGTTTTACGGCTGATTCGTGTTGCCATTGGCACTTTGACCTTAGGTGACTTGGCCGCCGGCCAGTGGCGCGAACTTACGCCTACGGAAATAGACAGGCTGTCGTCATGATAGCCTTTCGCCTGTGATGCTTTTCTCGATTTCAAGAACTTGACGGGTGGTTGCAAGAATCGTGTCGGGATTGAGGCTGATGGAGTCAATTCCAAGACGAACGAGATACTCCGCCATTTCTGGATAGTCGGAGGGTGCCTGGCCACAGAGGCCAGAATGAATGCCGTTGCGTCGGCAGCCTTCGATGGCTTGTTGAATCAATAACTTTACTGCTGGATCGCGTTCGTCGTAATCTATGGAGACAATGGCAGAATCCCGATCCACCCCTAGGGTGAGTTGCGTCAAGTCATTGCTGCCAATGGAAAAACCATCGAAACGCTGGGCAAACATGTCAATCATGAGGACATTACTCGGTATCTCGCACATGGCATAGATTTGCAGGCCATTCTCGCCGCGACGTAAACCAAATTCCGCCATCTTTGCAAGTACCGCATCCGCCTCTTCCACACGGCGAACAAAGGGCAGCATGACAATGACGTTATCCAGCCCCATGTCTTCCCGCACTCGCCGAATGGCCAAACATTCTAGTCGAAAACCCTCTTCGTAAGCCGGGTGGGCGTATCGCGAAGCACCCCGAAAACCGAGCATGGGGTTTTCTTCCTTGGGCTCAAAATCTGCACCACCAAGAAGAGCGGCATATTCATTACTTTTGAAATCCGAGGTTCGCAGTACCACAGGTTTTGGATAGAAGGCCGCCGCAATGGTGCCAACTCCCTCGGATAGACGCTGAATAAAATAATCCCCCGGGTCGGCAAAGCCTGCGACTCGCTGTTGTACTTCCCGCTGCACCGCTTTGTCTTGGATCCGTTCAGGATGCAGTAAGGCGAGGGGATGGACCTTGATGCTATTGGCAATGATGAACTCCATACGCGCCAAGCCAACGCCATCATTGGGCAAGGCTTGTAACTGAAAAGCGAGCTCGGGATCACCGAGGTTCATCATAATTTTAGTCTTGGGGCGCGACAGACTGGAGAGATCGGTTGTGCGTACGGAAAAGGCGAGCTTGCCTGCGTAGACGGCACCGAGTTCGCCCTCGGCACAGGAAAGGGTAATTGGCACACCCTCCGGGATTTTATCGAGAGCGCCGGCAGCGCCCACTACTGCGGGAATACCGAGCTCGCGGGCAATGATGGCGGCATGACAAGTGCGCCCGCCGCGCTCTGTAACGATCCCCGCGGCCAATTTCATCACTGGCTCCCAATCTGGGGTGGTGTTGTCGGCGATGAGAATCTCGCCAGCCTGAAATTTGTGAAGTTCTGCAAGGTTGTAAATGTGGCGAGCAAGCCCCGTGGCAATGCGATTTCCTACCGCACGTCCGCTAACCAGGAGCTGACCCCGTTCCTGCAAATAAAATTCTTCCAGAATCTGCCCCTTACGCTGAGAAGCTACGGTTTCCGGACGCGCTTGCACGATGTAGAGCTGCTGATCTTCACCATCCTTGGCCCACTCCATATCCATGGGCCGCGCCTCGCCCACTTGTTTACTGTAGTAATCTTCGATCTTGATCGCATAATCGGCCAAAGTTAGAACGTCGTCATCGCACAAAGAAAAACGCTGTTGTTCGATGACCGAGGTGCTAACGTTGCGAACGCCAAGGTGAGAGTCGGCGCTAGCGTAAATCATCTTCAATTTCTTACTACCCAAAACGCGACGCAAAACCACGCGTTTGCCGCGCCGAAAACCCGATTTGAAAACATAAAATTCGTCTGGATTTACCGAACCTTGCACAACGTTTTCACCAAGCCCATAAGCGGAGGTGATGAATACGACATCACGAAATCCGGTTTCAGTATCAAGGGAAAACATCACTCCGCTACTTGCAAGATCAGAGCGCACCATTTTCATGACACCGATGGAAAGTGCGACTTGGAAGTGGTCGAAGCCCTCATCCATACGGTAATGGATCGCCCGATCGGTAAAGAGACTGGCAAAACAACGTCGGCACGCATCGATGAGGTCGGCCTCACCGCGAACATTGAGATAGGTGTCTTGTTGGCCGGCAAAACTCGCCGTCGGTAGATCTTCGGCAGTAGCTGAAGAGCGGACGGCAAGAGAAACTTGTTCGCCGTACTCCGTACGCAACCGTGCGTAGGCCGTCAAGATTTCTTCCCGTAATTGCTCAGAAAAAGGCAGAGAATAGATGAGCTCTCGCGCTGCCTTGCCGCGGCGAGCAAGATCCTCTACTTGGTGCGACTGGAGGCCATCGAGGATGCGATGAAGTTCCGGCCACGCGTGATGCTGGTGGAGAAGGTCGCGGTAGGCAGTAGCGGTAATGGCAAAACCATTGGGGATGCGCACGCCGAGAGGACGTAAGGCGCGATACATTTCGCCCAGAGAGGCATTCTTGCCCCCCACCAAGGGGAGATCGGCCATGCTAATTTCTTCAAAAAAACGGATGTAGTGCATGCCATGCCCCCGGATTCCGACCTCTGATGATTTCACCATAGTCTGCGGCGAGGGTTATCGCAAGTGCGTCTCCGCCGAGAAGGAGCGAAGGCTGGGCGGAGGCGTACCACCCTCGTGCCAGCTGCGGCGCAACTCCGGCAGCGGCCGCTTTAGCAGCGTTTCCAGAGCTTCGATATCAGCAGCAAAGCGATCGATCAGCCAAGCTTTGGCTTGCGTATCCATGGGCGGTTTTTTTTCTTCGCGCAAAAACAGATTACGCCAGATATAGTTTCCCCAGCGCTCCGGGAAAAAACGCTCGCCAATGGTGCGACTAATCGGGTGACCAGCCAAGCGACGTGCCCAGTTGCCACGCGGGCGTGCGTAGTGATTGTGCGCTTGATGTACGTCGATATGCAAAAATGGCTCTGCCGAAACATCTAGAAATCTTGCAAGATCCTGCAATGTCTGTATCGGTTTTTTTTGCAACTCTGCCAAAAAAAGGATCTTTACCCTATCGCGTCCAAAATATGAAAAATAGCGCTGGATCTGTTGGTGATATAGCCCCAACTCGACGTAGAGTTGCGAAACACCCCATCCTTTATCGGCTCGACTCCAATCTCTCTGCAAGGCAGAGTAGAAATCGAGGTCGGTGACGCCTTCATTAAAATCCATGAGATACTGCGCGTACGCCCGCTCTACCGGGTCGCGCAGAATGGCGATGATCCTCGCCTCTGGACAAGTCTCGGCAATTTCGCGCGCCGCAATGGTTGACCAGAGGTAGGAGGGGCTCGCATCGCCGCGATAGCGTATTTCTGCAGCACTGGCGTACAGCCGTAGATACTCTTCTGCACTGGCGATGTAGCGGATACAGTGTCTTTGTTCTGGTGCTGGTTGAGGATGGGTAAAGTAATGCGGTTCCTTGAGGTCGGGGAAATATATCTCCGGATGCTGCCGCAGATATGCCCACAGTGAAGTCGTACCACTTTTGACTGCACCAACAATAAATAGATTGGGCCAG
>DDOU01000008.1:6527-9710 GCA_002341825.1 Candidatus Igneacidithiobacillus taiwanensis
ATAGCGTCGGGTAACGGGCCGAGCCGCAAGCGGTAGGACCACTCACCGTTGATCAGGCCAGGAGCAATCCGCAATTTGCCCAATCCAGCCTGTTTTGCCGCCAATAGATGCTGCTCTGCCTGGATGCTATTTGCATAGGCCGCAGACCACAGAAAATTTTTTTTCTCGACCCGTGCAAGAGCAGGTGCGCTCGCATCTGCTGCCGCTGGCGCCAGGTCTTGCAATTCGATTGGCGTTGCCGCGTGGATATCGAGAGCCTCGGCGGCCGCATTACCCAGTTGTAGCAAACCATAGCTGTGCGCCGGACTACGCTGGTCGACCAGCACGACTATGGCGCGCGCGTTGCTGAGATTGGTCACCCGAGCACAGGATGGGATAGGTAGAACCGGGCTAGCCGCCGTGAGTTGCTGGCGCGACAGGGGAAGGAAATCACCGTCATCACTATCCTGCCAGGCGAGCCAAGTGGCCATGCCGCGTTGCGGCTGGGAAGCGCCAGAAGAGGGGGCTTGCGCCAAGGTGCAGGCACTTTGCAAAACGGGGCCGGCGACGACAGACGTGGCGAAAAGCCCGGTTATCGTCAGCAGAAGAAGGGCGACTTTCTTGCTCACGATAGGCTGCCGGGCGCAAAGAAGGCCTGCAGGGTTTCGGTATAGATTTGCGGCAAACGCTCGAGATCAGCCAAGGCTACATGTTCGTTGGTTTTATGGATACTGGCGTTGATTGGCCCGAGCTCCACCACTTCCCCGCCGAGCTGCGCAATGAAGCGTCCATCCGAGGTGCCACCACCAGTAGAAAGACGGGCAGGGCGCCCCATGACACGGGTAATCCCCGTTTGGACCGCATCCAGTAGCCGTCCCGGCGGGGTATGAAAAGGCGGGCCAGAAAATTGCCAATCGAGTTCGTAGCGCAGCCCGTGCTGCTCGAGAATCTCCTCAACTGCCCTCTGCAAACCTTCGACGCTCGAAGCCGGAGAAAAGCGAAAATTGAACTGCACTTCGAGGACACCAGGGATGACGTTGGTCGCCCCGGTACCCGAATGGATATTGGAGATCTGCAAACGTGTGGCGGGAAAATCCGCATTGCCGCTGTCCCATTCTCGCTGCACCAGCGCCTGCAAGACCGGCAAGGCACGATGGATGGGGTTATCTGCCTTTTCCGGATAGGCGACATGACCTTGCAGGCCGAGTACCCGCAGCTCTGCATTCAAGGAACCGCGACGCCCATTCTTGACCACATCCGCTAGGCTTTGCTCGGACGAAGGCTCGCCCACCAGACAAAAGTCGATGCGCTCGCCGCGATCGCGCAGGGTTTCGACCACATGACGGGTCCCATGGGTGGCGATTCCTTCCTCGTCGGAGGTGATGAGAAAGGCAAGGCGGCCGGGATATTGCGGATTGCTCTGCAAAAAATCTTCGGTCGCCACCAGCATGGCGGCAAGGCTGCCCTTCATATCTGCGGCACCACGACCATACAATTTGCCGTCGCGAATGCTGGGTACAAAGGGATCGCTCTGCCAAGAAGCGAGCGGTCCTGGCGGCACAACATCGGTGTGCCCGGCAAAACAGAAGACGGGCCCGGCGCTACCACGCACCGCCCAGAAGTTGCTGACCCCTCCGGCTGGCATGCGCTCGACCGCAAACCCGAGCTTCTCTAAGCGGCTAATCATCCACTCCTGGCAGCCGGCATCCTCGGGAGTTACCGAGGCGCGGGCGATGAGCTCTTGGGCATAGTCGAGAACGCGCATCAAATATCCCGTAAAATTTCGTTGATGCCGACCTTGCTGAGGGTTTTGGCATCGACTTTTTTGACAATAACCGCGCAGTACAGGCTATAGCTGCCGTCTTTTGCTGGCAGGCTACCCGAAACCACCACCGAACCCGCCGGTACCCGCCCGTAGCTGATTTCGCCAGTGCTCCGGTCAAAAATCCGGGTGCTCGCTCCAATAAAAACACCCATGGAGATTACCGAGCCCTCTTCGACAACGACGCCCTCGACCACCTCCGAGCGCGCCCCAATGAAGCAGTTGTCTTCGATGATGGTGGGGTTCGCCTGCAGCGGTTCCAAAACACCGCCAATGCCAACGCCACCCGACAGATGTACATTCTTGCCAATCTGGGCACAGGAGCCGACGGTCGCCCAGGTATCGACCATCGTGCCTTCGTCTACGTAAGCGCCAATATTGACGAAAGAGGGCATGAGCACGCAGTTGCGGCCAATGAAGGCACCCTTGCGCACGGTCGCCGGTGGTACGACGCGAAAACCGCCGGTACGAAAATCATTGCTGTTGTAATCGCTGAACTTACCCGGCACCTTGTCGTAAAACTGCGTTTCGCCGCCGTTCATACGGACGTTGTCGTGCAGTCGAAACGACAGCAATACGGCCTTTTTGATCCATTGATGGGTATGCCAGCCATCTGCCCGCTTCTCCGCCACGCGCAGCACGCCTTTATCGAGACCTTCGATCACTTGCGCCACCGCCTCGCGCAGTTCGGCAGGAGCCTGCTTGGGGGAGATTTCGCTGCGCTGTTCCCAGGCCGATTCGATAATTTCTTGCAATGCAGTCACGGGCGTTTCCTAGTTGATGGGGGAAGAGAGAAGAAACTGACGGATGCGCAACAAGCCTTCGCGGCAGATTTCTTGCTCGCCGACCAAGGCAATGCGTACTCGGTCGCGACCAGGATAACTGCCATGCGCCGGGCGCGCCAGGTAGGCACCAGGAAGGCAGCGCACCGCCTGTTGGGCAAAAAGGTTGCGCGTAAAGGCCTCGCCATCGCCCACCGCGAGCCATAGATAGAAACCGCCGGCGGGTCGTTCGACGGTAACGAGATCACCAAGGATTTCCGCGGCGAGGGCAAACTTGTCGGCGTAGTCGGCACGCATGAGCGCTACATGTTGCTCATCACTCCAAGCCGCCGCAGAGGCTGCCTGAATAAAGGGGGGCATGGCGTTGCCGAGATAGGTGCGAAACAAGCGAAACGGAGAGAGCAGGGCGGCATCGCCGGCAATAAAGCCCGAGCGCGCGCCCGGAATGCTGGAACGCTTGGAAAGACTATGGAAGGCCAAGACCTGGGCGAGGCTTCCGGAGCGCGCCGCGGCACTGAGCACCCCGGCCGGCGGGACATCGAAATAGATCTCGCTATAGCACTCATCCGCTGCCAAAACAAAGGCATAGCGGCGCGCCTG
>DDOU01000008.1:9749-17970 GCA_002341825.1 Candidatus Igneacidithiobacillus taiwanensis
CTATTCACGTACATCAGCGCACAGCGCTGCCAAATATCTGCAGGAATGGCCCGGTAGTCCGGTTGACCCGAGGCGGTGCAGTTGAGGTAGTAGGGCGTTGCGCCAGCCAGGAGGGCCGCTCCCTCATAAATTTGGTAGAACGGATTGGGCAGCAAAATCAGGTCTTTTCCGGTACTGCTGTCGACTAGGGCTTGGGCAACGCTAAACAAGGCCTCGCGGCTACCGTTGGCGGGCAGGACGTTTTGCTCGGGATCGAGAAAACCCGTGGGCAAGGCAAAGCGTCTCTCGGCCCAAGCGACGATGCTTTGGCGCAGCTCCTCCGAACCCATGACCTTTGGGTAGGCCGCCAGCCCATGCAAATGCTCGATGATGCTCTCCACGACCAAGCCCGGTGCGGGTCGACGCGGCTCGCCAATGGAAAAATCGACGACAGGCTGCGGTGGAGCACTCACGCCAGCGAGGAGATCGCGCAGTCGCTCAAAGGGATAGGCCTGCAGTGACGCCAGTCTCGGGTTCATTCTACAATTGCCTCCCACTCGCAGGGCGTCAAAGGTTGGTCGTGCGCAACATTCATCCGCAAAATTCTGGGCCAAGCCGAGGACGCTGACAAGTGCCAAATGTGCATGACAAGCCATTGCCGGTTCTCAGCCTCATCGTTGGGGCGGCACTCTGGGGAACCTATTGGTGGCCGTTGCGTTTCTTTTCCGAGCAAGGATTCGGCGGCCCCTGGCTCATTGCCCTGATTTATCTTTTTCTGGCTGGGGCTGGCACCTTGTTGTTGCGGCGCCGTGGCACAGTGAAGATCGCGCGGCACGATTGGCGTTCGTTGGCCTTGATCGCCCTGCTTGGCGGTTGGACCAATGTTGCCTTTATGCTGGCGCTGTTTCAGGGTCAGGTGGTATTGGTATTGCTGCTCTTTTATTTGTCACCGGTATGGGCAGTCATTTTCGCTCGCGTATTTTTGCGCGAAACCATTGGCTGGCGTGGTGCTATTGCTGTGGCCTTGGCCTGCTCGGGTACGGTCTTGGTAGTACTACGCGGACAGCATATGGACCAAGGCGAGGATCTATTGACCATGTTCTTGGCAGCCAGTAGCGGCCTGGCGTTTGCGCTCAGTAACGTTGTGTTACGCAGTGCGAATCGGTTATCCGATGCGGCCCGCTCGCTTGCCATCTGGTGGGGTTGTGCCGGGATCGGTCTGGTCTTTGCCGTTTTTGCACCTTGGCCGCAGCATCCCCAGTGGCCAGCTTTCCTCATCCCCGTCTTCGCCTGGTTTTGGGTAGGTTTGGCAACGGCCAGTACCGTCTACGGCGTGAGCCGCCTACCGATTCGCGTTTCGGCGGTCATCATGCCCATCGAGGTGATCGTTGGCGCGGTTTCGGCTTGGATTCTTGCCAAAGAGGCAATGAGCAGCATGGAGATCCTCGGTGCCGTACTCATACTTTCGGCCTCCTTTGTGCAGCTAGTTGGTCAGAAGGCGGGAGAGTAGCTGTTCGGAGTCGTTGATGATTGCCTCTGCACCCCAATCCGTGGGGGGATCGCTGCTCTGCCAATAGCCCCAAGCTGCAGCCCAGGCAGGAATGCCAGCGGCATGCGCAGCCTGGATATCGCGGCGATCGTCTCCGAGAAAGAGGGCATGCGGGTGATCAATGCCCAGCCTATCCAGGGCATAGCGCACTGGCACAGGAGAAGGCTTGGCTTCTGCGGTAGTGTCGCCACCCACAACAACGGCGGGAGGATAGGGCAGGGCGAGATGCTCTAACACCTCCTGCGCCAGCTCTGCACTCTTGTTGGTGACCACCGCCCAGGGTAGGCGACGTGACCGCAATTGCTCCAGGATTTCGGCAATGCCCGGAAACAGGACGCTATCGCGGTGGGCTCGCGCCCGATAGAGACGCAAAAAATCGAGGCGCAGGGCCGAGTAGCGAGGATCGTCCACCGCAATGCCAAAACCCGTACCCAGCAGCCCCGGCGCCCCATGCGAGGCAACCGAACGGAGATCAGCAAAGGCCGGAACCGGCAAATCCCGCTCCCGCGCCAAATCCTGTACTGCCCCCGCCAGATCGGGAGCGGTATCGACGAGGGTGCCATCGAGATCGAAAAGTAGCGCTTGCCAGCGCATCAGGTACCCTTTTGACAATGACAAAGATAGTTGACGCTCACATCCCCAGTGAGGCGGGCCTGATGACGCCAAGGATCATAAGCCATGCCGTGCAGATCACGCATGCGCAAACCGGCTTGACGAGTCATTTCCAATAATTCGCTAGGGCGCAGGAATTTTTCGTAGTCGTGCGTACCGCGAGGCAGCAGTCCCAACAAATATTCTGCACCAACAATGGCATAGAGATAACTCTTGGGATTGCGATTGAGGGTAGACAGAAACACATCGCCGCCAGGCTTAACCAACTTGGCACAGGCGCTGATGATGGCCGCCGGATCTGGCACGTGCTCCAGCATCTCCATGCAGGTGACCAGGTCATATTGGCCAGCTTCCTGCTCTGCCAGTTCCTCTGCGGCCTGCACCCGATAGCGCACCTGCAGGGCCTGCTGTTCGGCGTGCTGTTCGGCCACGGCTATCGCATCGCTCGCCATATCAATCCCCAGCACTTCGGCACCTTGACGCGCCATAGCTTCGCTCAAAATCCCGCCGCCACAGCCAATGTCGACCACTTTCTTGCCGCGCAGGCCGCCTGAGCTATGTTCTTGGATATATTGCAGGCGCAAGGGATTGATGTCGTGCAGGGTCCGCACCGGGCCATCGGTATCCCACCACTTGCTGGCAAACGATTGAAACTTGTCGACTTCTGCGGAATCCATGTTGCTCATCACGAATGCTCCCTGCGGATGCGCAACGCCCAATCTTGGGCATCGCGCTGTAATTGCTGTACGTCCCACGCCAATGCTTCGCCATTGTCAATTTTCTGCACACCCGCCACCCACACGGCCCGGATTTGATCTCGACTCGCACAGTAGACCAATTGGGATATGGGGTCGTAGACCGGAGTCGTGGCTGGATGATCAAAACTCACGGCAATGCAATCCGCAGATTTGCCCACTTCCAGACTGCCGATTTCGTCCTGCCAACCCAGGGCCTGGGCCGCGCCCAAAGTGGCGAGGTGTAGGGCTTGCTGGGCAGGCAGGGCAGTGGGATCGCCATCTCGCCCTTTGGCAAGAAGGGCTGCCGTACGCAGCTCACCGAGCATGTCGAGGTCATTGTTGCTGGCCGCGCCGTCGGTACCGAGGCCGATGATTTGCCCTTGCTCCAAGAGCGTTGCAATAGGCGCTATGCCCGAGCCAAGCTTGAGATTCGATTCTGGACAATGCCCAATCCGCAACCCCGTCTCCTTGCAGATCGCTAGGTCGCTGGCATCGAGCTGGGTCATGTGAATCGCAAGAAAATCCTCGCCGAGCAGGCCAAGATCGTGCAAGCGGCGCAACGGGCGACGATCATCGCGAGCAACAGCGTCGCGCACTTCCCCGGCGGTTTCGTGTACGTGCATGTGTAGTAAAAGCCCGCGCTCCCGCGCCAATTGTGCTGCTTCGCGCAAGGGAGCATCGCTGACGGTGTAGGGTGCGTGGGGCGCAATACTATGGCGTAAGAGCGGCGAGCGAGGCGCTGCCGCTATTTTCTCCGCTGCAACGCGCAGAGCGTCCTCCGCATTGCGGGTGTACGTGGTGGGGAAATCGATGATCACGTGCCCTTGCACCATCCGCATTCCCATGTCGGAAGCTACCTGCGCCGCCTCGGAGCTGAAAAAATACATATCATTGAAGCAAGTGGTGCCGCTGCGCAGCATTTCCGCAATTGCCAGTCTCGTCCCTGCCTGGACAAAATCGGGGGCAACAAAGCGCCCCTCTGCGGGCCAAATATGCTCCTGCAGCCAGACCATCAGCGGCAGATCATCGGCCAACCCCCGCAACAGAGTCATTGCTGCATGGGTGTGGACGTTGATAAAGCCCGGGAGCAGCGCTTGTCCGGGTAGGTGAATATGCCGAGCTGCAGGAAACTGTTGTTGCAATAGCTCGTGGCGATCACGAGCGACGATTCTTCCCTGGTGGATTGCGATGCCGTGTTGCGCTAACGCTCCGGTAGGTTGTATCGGGATCAGCCAGTCGGGCAACAGCAAGGTAAGTTCAGCGGGGGAGAGTGCTGGCAAGGGAGCCTCCGTATCGGGAACTCCCCAGAGTGTAGCACTTACACGCCGAACACTCAGCCTACCCGCGCGCGCAACGCCTCGGCATAGGCCCAAACCGTGGCAGAATAATTAATACTCGGGTTATACCCCATGATGGCGTAAAAATTGGGGTAGGCAATGTAATAGCGGGGGCCGCGCTCCGTGGCCAAGCGCAGGAGCCCGACTGGGGTATTGCCCGGCATAGCTCGTCCGGCACGGGGGCGAATGCCCAGTGCAGTAAGCTGCGCCAACGCGTAGCGTCCGTGCAGAAATTGTTCCGCTTGCACGGGATTTTCTACTGACGCCTCCTGTAACACGGGCTGTCCTGGGCGCCAACCGTGGGCGAGGAAGAAACGCGACGTCGAGGCGAGCACGTCCGGCACAGAGGTCCAGAGATCCGGCAGCCCCTCGCCTGGAGGATCATCCCATACGGTTCCATATTTCAGGTAACTGCTGGCAAGAAACTGCGACATCCCCATGGCACCAGCTTCGGAGCCACGCAGGGATGAGACCGGTCGTCCCAAGCGATGCGCGAGTTCTATGGTCGCCGCGCTCTCTCGAAGAAAAAAGGCGCGACGTGCCGGCAACCCCAAGGCCAAGGAAAGGTTCGCATCCAGTACTCGGAAATTGCCTTGAAAACTGCCAAAGCCCGTCTCGATATTCAGGATGCCCAACAATATCTCAGGCGACACCCCATATTTAGTGGCGACCTGTTGCAAGATATGGCGATGGGCATTCCAGAATTCCACTCCCCGTTGCAGGCGATCCGGACGCAAGAAGCGATCGCGATAACGCCACCAGGGGTAGGGCCGCAATGGCACAGGGGAAGGAGGCGGTGGCGTCATCAAGGCCAGGGCCCGCGCATTGAAGCGGGCATTGTAGAGCGCCGGTAACACCCATTGGGGCGGCAGGTGATATTGGGTTTGCAACGTGCAGGCAAAGTCACGCATACGCTGCTGATCGCTCTCAGGGAAGCCCGGAAAGATGAGATTTTGCGAGCAGTTCGCTGCCTCGGGCAGAGGCGTCGGAGCGATATTTTCCGCATTTGCCGCGGGTGGAGTTGCGGCCAATGGCGCCGGAACGATGGCGCTAGGAGCAGGTGAAATGGGCGCCGCACTCTGATACGGTACCTTCGTTGCGCAGGCGGTCAACAATAAGGCGGCAATGCCAGAGAGCAGCGCTGCATAAGTGCGCCGCGAAGAGAAGACGTCGCAATAGAGATCAGCGGTTGAGGACATGTTCATCCAGAGACTGCATGGCGAGAAGCTCCGGAGGCATGGGTCTACGAACGCCATCGAGACGCTGCGCCCAGTAGGGATTGTTCAAACTCTGCACGGTAATACCAGCATGGCGATTGAGGGCGCTAACGAACTGACCGCCCCCAATGTAAATACCAACGTGGGTATCGGGGGCGCCCATGGTATTGAAGAAGACGAGATCGCCTTTTTGAATCTGACTGTAAGGGACCGCCGGTAAGGCAAGCGCCTGCTGCCGCGCTGTCCTCGGTACCACCACACCGGCTTTCGAAAGTACGTACTGAATCAATCCGCTGCAATCAAAACCGTGGTGACGACTCTCACCACCCCACACATAGGGTTTACCAATCTGGGCAATCGCATTGACCAGCACAGCATCCAGAATCGTTGCCTCGCGGTGCTGCTCGTAGGAGTACGTTGGCGTCGCACTCTGAGGCGGGGTATAGGCCGCCGATGGCGCTACCGTAGGGCCTTGCCAGCCATCGTTGGTTTCGTATTCCGCGCAGCCAGTAAGTAGAAAAGCCGCTAGAACGCAGGTAACTACAGATATTTTCGTAACAGGAACAACTAGATCCATCAAGCGCATGTGCACGTCCCGTTATTTATCGGACTCTGAACGGGTTATAGAGCAAAAGAAAAACCTTGGCAAGTAGTAATATCGCAGCAAAACAAAGCCGTATAATGATTACCGAGTTGAGGCTTACTGCAACTACGCTTTCTCGCGCTCTAGGTTATTTTTAGAAAGAGCAGCTAGCGCTCTGTTACAGGTAAGAAAACTACGCTGATGGCAATGGGGCAAGATTGGTGGAAAGGTGGGGGAGCACCAAGTTACGGACATTTCAGGTGACATCTTGTATTTTACATAATCGTTATTATGCGACATTGATCAGGCGAGCATGAGGGGTGGCATCGGCCGACGCCACCCCTCCGTCTTGGATGCATCTCTAGCTTGCCTGCGGCAATGCGCAGCTCAGTTCCTCACAGGCATACTTGCGACCGATTGCACAGGTGGCGCAGAGTCCAATTGGGCGTGACCCGTTCGCCAAGGCACACCACGGTAGTACCTGTACCCGATGCGTTTCGAGTGACTGCTCCGGAAAGGTATCCAACTGCTGTCGGAGCACAAAGTTTAAGTAGTGCTCGATGGTTTCCGGCGACAAATCGGCAACCTCCCGCACCCTGGCCTCTAGCCACTGACGAGCTCTGTTGATGCCATTTTGCTGCTCTGCGAGGCGTTCGAGAACTTGCACATTGAGCACGATGGTCAGCGCTGGCCCGCCGTGCTGCTCGTAATACTCCATTACGACTTGAGGACCCGCGGTAATAACCGCTTGCATCGTTGCCTCTCGTAACTGCGTAGCTCCATCCTGATTCATGGTTCACCTGTTATCGTTACCTGCCCCGTTGTCTTAAGAGATTAGCACAAACGAGAACAACGCGACGGCGATCCAGATACAAAAATGCCATCTGGTCGAGGGCCTGCGCGAGGCGCTGTGCCTGCCCAAGCGACAAATCCGGTACCCAAAAGTGGCGCTCCCACCAACTATCGTTTCCGCCCCACATTTCTTGGTGAGGCAATCCCGGCAAGCGTCGCAACAGGCGTTGATCTCGTCGACGGTTACGATACTCTCCACAAGGCAGCGATAAGGGATTCCATGCTCCCAGCACAGCGCCCCGCCAGCGAGTGACTCCCCCAACGCGCCATACCTGATACGGTTTTCTGATTATATATAGAGAGTTACAGTAAGCTTTTTGCAAATTGCCATCTGAACATTTGCCGAGGGTCAGAGGTTTTGGCCGCGGAAAAGGGTTTGATGCTCGCCCACGCAGCAGGAAACGCCGATATATCATTTTGGCAATATGCCATAGCGCTCACGCTCTTGGGTAAACAGCCCCGCCGGTAGAAAAAAGGCGAGAAAGAGACTCGGCACAGCCGCTGCAAAACTTAATAAAAAGAAATGCATATAACCAAGTTCTACCACTAAGAATCCACTATAACTGCCGGCAATGGTGGCAGCCAGCGACATTAAGGCCGAGCCGATGGCGAAATGGGTTGCTTCGTAGCCTTTTTGACATCGCTGCATGAGGAACACCATGAGCACCGCCGTGCCCAATCCTCCCGCGAACTGTTCAAAGGCTGCTACCGCAGCCACCGCATAGAGATCGGGTTTACCCCAGGCAAGCCAGGCGTAGGCCAAGATGGCAAACGATTGCACCACGGTTAGAGAAAAAATACTCCGTTGCAGACTCCAGCGAGCAATAATCAACCCGCCAAGGATAGATCCCCCAATCCCGGTGATCGTTCCCACTGCGCCGGTAAGAATACCGCGTGCAACAAGTCCGTAACCCAAACTATGCAGAAACGGCGTTACCATGGCAAAAAGGAAGGCATCGCCAGCGCGAAACAGCAGAATGAAGGCCAGGGCCCAGAGGATGTGGGGCTGCTGGAGGTAGCTCTGCAGCGCAGCGCGTACCTGCTGCCAACGTTCTTGCCGATGCGCAGGAACTACGAGTGGCTCTGGTAAAACTGCTCGATGCCAGAAGGCCAGAGCGAGAAGCATCAGCGCCGCTAGCAAAAAGCAAACAAACCAAGAGATCCAACCGGCGATAATCACTAGTGCCCCATTCCCGACCAGCATAGCGACTCGATAGGCAGCCACGCGAAGACCGGAGTAACCCGCCTGCTCCGCCTCGGGAAGCGTTTGAATGTAAAAGCCATCTACCGACATATCGTGCGTGGCAGACATCACGGCCATTAGCGCGAAAATTTTGAAAGCAAGATCGAGATTG
>DDOU01000008.1:18006-18577 GCA_002341825.1 Candidatus Igneacidithiobacillus taiwanensis
AAAAATCCAGTGTTTTTTATTGCCAAAGAGATCGATCAGCGGGCTCCAGAAGAGCTTGAGGTTCCAAGGCAATCCGAGCAATGAGAGAAGCCCGATAAGTGGCGTGCCGGCCCCGGCTGCAGTAAAAAATTGCACCGAAACTTGCTGTACCAGGGAGAATGGTAAGCCCTCGGCATAATAACTGCTGGCAATCCAATATATTTTACGCATAAAAAACCCCGCAGGAAGCGGGGTTTGTACCACAAAAAGCCGGGACTTATGAAGCCTTGGGCGGAGCGATAGGCTTTTGTGCCAACACCCAGTCGGCCAATTCCTTGGCCTCTGCCGGGGTAACATTCTGCGCCGGCATGGGCATACCGCCCCACACGCCGTTTACCCCATGCTGAATGGCGTTGGCCAGCTTGGCCTCGGCCTTGGGGTTGCCATGGTACTTGTACGCTACCCATGCAAAGGCCGGACCGACAACCTTGGCATCGACCTGATGGCAAGCAAAACAACCCTTGGCTTCGGCAAGCGATTTGGCCTTGGCCATTTGGTCGCTGCTCATGGCTACCTTTTCAAAATGCCCCAC
>DDOU01000008.1:18612-22173 GCA_002341825.1 Candidatus Igneacidithiobacillus taiwanensis
CTTCGCACAACCCATGGCCAAGCCAAGCACACCCAGAAGCAGTGCCGCCTGGGCCGCAGTACGAAACTCTCTCTTCGCAAAAATCATGTAACCTCCCTTCTCATCAACATGGTTACTCTCTCGAGTTCTACTCTTTCTCAACCCGACTCGTTCTAATGAGAGGAGCATAAAACAAAAATGACCGGCGGTTAATAACCAGCCGATCATTTTGGCGAGGCACACGGTGCACCTCGATGGTCGACAACTTAGTCGGAGGAAGAACCGCTCGAGCTGTCGGTGCTGCCAGCAGCGCTGCCGCTGTCGTCCGAAGAAGCAGAGCTGGTATCGGAACTGGTGGCAGACTCGGTGCTGGCCGCGGCGCCGGTGTCGGAAGCAGCGCTGCTGCTGGTCGCGGCAGGCGTGGTGTCACTGCTGGCAGCCGCGGAGGATTCCGTGGTGGTGGCGCTGGAGGTAGCAGCCGCAGTGCTGCTCTCTTCCTTCTTGGCACAAGCGCTGGCCAGAGCGATTACGCCGGCGAGAAGCACCAAACGGGTAACAGGCTTGATCTTGCTGAGGTCCAACATGTTTACATTCTCCTCAAAATGAGCGGGGGGTTAACATTGCCCGCGGAAAATCTAGCATCATCGTCTTTCTTGCTGCAAGCAAAATTATGTATCCTCTCTATTGACTTCGCAAGATCATTTGATAATCATTTGCGTTATCATTCACTAAGTACATCAGGAGCCCGCAAAACATGGCATCAGTTGGCGTTGAAGGCAATCTGCACCCCATACGACCGCGCCGGATGGGCACCTTTTTGGCCGTACTCGGGCCCGGTCTGGTGGTCATGCTGGCCGACACCGACGTTGGCAGTGTCATTACCGCCGCGCAGAGTGGTGCGCAGTGGGGATACCGACTTCTACTGCTGCAACTAGTGCTCATGCCCATTCTTTTTGTGGTGCAGGAGTTGACGGTGCGCCTAGGCATCTTTACCGGCAAAGGGCATGGCGAGCTCATTGCCGAGTGCTTCGGCAAAAGCTGGGCCTTTGTGTCGGTAACAGGACTCAGTATCGCAAGTGCTGGAGCACTGCTTACGGAATTCTCCGGACTTGCAGGGGTGAGCGAATTGTTTGGCCTACCGCGCTATGTGGGCGTTGTTCTCGGAGCTGCCGCTTTGTGGATCATCGTGATCACCGGCTCCTACCGTCGGGTAGAACGCATTGCGTTGATTCTGGGCTCTTTTGAGGTTGTTTTCTTTGCCATTGCTTGGGCGGCGCATCCAGATCTATACGGTCTTTTTCATGGTCTTATGCAAATCGACCTCGGAAATCACGATTACATGATGTTGGTAGCGGCGAATATTGGCGCTGTGATTATGCCGTGGATGATTTTCTATCAGCAGTCGGCGGTGGCGGACAAGGGGTTACAACCATCGGACTACCGCCATGCGCGTTGGGACACGGCCATCGGCTCGGTGGTTACGCAATTGATCATGGCGGCGGTGTTGGTGGCTACGGCGGCAACCATCGGTGCTAGTAATTCTCATGCCTCGCTCAATACCGTACAACAGCTTTCCGAGGCGATCACTCCCTATCTGGGCACAGTTTGGGGGCAGATCGTCTTTTCCTTGGGCATTGTTGGCGCGGGCATGATTGCCGCGATTGTCGCTACCCTGGCGGCCGCTTGGGGCTGGGGTGAGGTAACGGGTTTTCGCCATTCGCTGGAGCACCGCCCAAGCGAGGCACCTTGGTTTTATGGTACCTACAGTTTGGTGTTGTTAGCTGGGGTCATGGCGGTAGTTTTTATTCCCAATCTGGTTTCTTTGGATATTGCCGTCGAGGTGATGAATGCCCTCCTCCTGCCGCTGGTTTTGGGCTTTTTGATTGCGCTGTCCATCAAGAGTTTGCCCATCGAACACCGCCTGCGCGGCTGGTACTTGTGGTTGGTAGTCGCGCTCGGGGGCGTCAGTGCCGGCTTGGGCGTGTATGGCGGGGTCACCAGCATCCCAGGCTTGTCTTGATGCGACGCACCTCTCCGCGGCGCGAGATGTTCTACACTTTGGGCATCGGAAAATCGCGGGGGTGCGGTTATGAACGGTCGAGCGTCTTACATGTTGCCGCAAGTTCCAGAGGCCTTGGAGGGCCTGATTGAACTGGCGCTGGATTTGCGCTGGTCGAGCAGCCATCGCAGCGATCCACTCTGGGAGCGCTTGGACGCCAAACTCTGGCAGCAAACCCGCAACCCTTGGTTATTATTACAAAATATCGCGGCTAGTCGCCTGGAGGAGCGCGCCGCTGATGCAGAGTTCTTGTCGCTCTTGCAGCAAGATCTGCAGCGACGCCGGCAGCAATGGCGCGAGCCGCAATGGTTCGCCAAGACGTTCCCACAGGCACCACTGCGCCGGGTGGCCTATTTCAGCATGGAATTTGGGCTCTCCGAAGCGCTGCCAATCTATTCCGGGGGCTTGGGCATTCTGGCCGGAGACGTCCTCAAGACCGCTACGGACCTGGGTGTGCCCATGGTGGGAGTCGGCATCCTCTGGCAGCAGGGATATTTTCGCCAAAGCATTGACGGTTGTGGGCGGCAAGTAGAGTTATATCCCTACAACGATCCAACGCAGCTGCCGATCGAGCCGGTTCGCGACGCCGATGGGCAGTGGCTGCGTTTGCAGCTCCCCTTCCCCGGACGTTCGGTAATTTTGCGCGCTTGGCAGGCCAAGGTTGGACGGGTCACCCTCTATTTGCTGGATAGTAACGACCCGCTCAATAGTCCTGCCGATCGTGGCATCACCGCCGAGCTCTACGGGGGCGGACCAGAGATGCGCTTGCAGCAAGAAATCTGTTTGGGTGTTGGCGGTTGGCAATTGCTGCGGCAATTGGGTATGACCGTCGATATTTGCCATCTCAACGAGGGACATGCCGCCTTCGCCATTCTTGCCCGTATTCATAGCCATATGCACGATTTCGGGAGCACTTTTGCCTGCGCCCTGAATGCAACGCGAGCGGGCAATGTCTTTACCACGCACACGCCGGTGGCAGCAGGTTTCGACCGCTTTGCCCCCGATTTGGTGGCCCGCTATCTAACCGACGTACAGCAGCATTTTGGCGTTACCCCGGAACAAATTCTGGCGCTCGGGCGTGCGCAGCCAGATGACGCCAACGAGCCTTTCAACATGGCTTGGTTGGCGATTCGTGGCAGTATTCTGATCAACGGCGTGAGCCAACTACATGGCGAAGTCAGCCGACAACTCTTTCAGGCGTTGTTTCCGCGATGGCCGACGGATGAGGTGCCGGTATCGGCAATCACGAATGGCGTGCATGTTCCCTCTTGGGATAGCGCTGCAGCGGATGCACTATGGACGCGCTATTGTGGCGATAGCCGCTGGCTGGGCACCGCAGAATCGCTGGCAGCAGAGTTTGCGCAGGTTAGCGATACGGAGTTATGGCAGCTACGTGCCCAATCGCGTCAGCGTCTCATCGACTTTGCCCGGCAACAGTTGCAACGCCAGCTTGCCATGGCGCACCGCCCCCAGGAGGAAATCGACGCTGCCGCTCTGGTGCTCGATCCCAACACCCTGACCAT
>DDOU01000008.1:22249-22515 GCA_002341825.1 Candidatus Igneacidithiobacillus taiwanensis
GTGCAGTTGCTTTTGGCCGGCAAGGCGCATCCGCGGGATGGCGACGGCAAGGCAATGATCCAGGAGTGGACACAGTTTCTTCGCCAGCATCCAGACGTCTTCCACAAGGTGGTATTCATTGCTGATTATGACCTCTTGGTGGCCGAACAGTTGGTACAGGGGGTTGATGTCTGGCTGAACACACCCCGTCGTCCGTGGGAGGCCAGCGGCACCAGCGGCATGAAGGTGCTGGTCAACGGTGGGCTGAACTTTTCGGAGTTGGACGG
>DDOU01000016.1:0-8008 GCA_002341825.1 Candidatus Igneacidithiobacillus taiwanensis
TGTACAAGGCAAAGTCGATCCCGTCGCCGATCTCGAAACGGTAATGACGGAGCTAGTGCTTGCCGATCTCGCCACCCTCGAAAAGGCGCAAGCGCGGGTTGCCCGTCAGGCCAAAGGCGGCAACAAAGAGGCGATTGCCGAGCTTGCCGCCATGCAACGGTTACAGCCGCACCTAGATGCCGGTAAGCCAGCACAGAGCGCCCCGCTCTCTGCAGAAGAACGACAACTCCTGCGCGGGCTTTTTTTGCTCACCTTAAAACCGCTCATGGTCATTGCCAATGTGGCCGAGGACGAGCTGGAGTCGGGTGCTTGGCGGCAGCCTCTCGAGGCCTGGGCCAGCGAGCGAGGCGCGGAGGTGGTGCCAGTTTGTGCCGCCATCGAAGCAGAGCTGGCAGAGCTCGAACCCGAAGAGCAACTGGCGTTTTTACAGGATCTTGGTTTGCAAGAACCCGGTCTGCATCGAATTATCCGCGCTGCCTATCGCCTGCTCGGTCTACAAACCTATTTCACCGCCGGCGAAAAGGAAGTCCGCGCCTGGACAATTCCTGTGGGTGCCACGGCCCCTCAGGCTGCCGGGGTCATCCATAGCGATTTCGAACGTGGCTTTATTCGCGCCCAGACCATTGCCTATGACGATTATATTCGTTATGGCGGTGAAGCCGGCGCCAAAGAGGCCGGGCGCCTGCGCGCTGAAGGCAAGGAATACATCGTTCAAGACGGTGATGTACTGAATTTCCTCTTTAATGTCTGATTCGGGCAAGCCATGACACGGGCTTGCATCTGCTCGCGGGCACGTCATGACAAACGATAAAACGCCCTTCGAATACGGACCGTTGTCGTTTCAGCTCATTGCAAGAATCAACACTCTGTAGTGCTGCGCGAGTGAATACGATCGCGGCTTTGCGATCGAATGACTGCGTCAATCTAGACTGACCCTCGATCACGAAGCGGTCTGGCCACACCCGTTTTGTACCTAAATTGAACAAGCTCTGACTCGCGTTTTTGCCAAGCGGCGCCCTACCGATCAAGTGTTAGACCGCTTGCGGTACCAAGAGTTGGCGCAGGCAAAAGCCTTGCAGAAGCTCTTTCTGCCGCTCCTGTAACTCGGTCCAGGCGCTGTGCAGGGGGCAGGGATGGGCATCGCCGCATTCCTGCTGACCCAGAATACAGCGAGTACGTTGCTCTGGCTTGGTGGTTATCGCCAAGAGGATATCGTACGCGCTGAGGTCTGCAGCTTCCGGGCGCAGGGCAAAACCGCCCCCCTTACCTTTGAACGACTCGAGAACATTGCGTTTGGCGAGGATGCGCAGCACGCTGGCGACACAGGGCTCGGAAACGCCGACGGCATGGGCGATATCACGGCAAAGGATCGGCACCCCCACCCCTTGTCGGGCAAGAAATAGGAGACAGCGAAGGGCACACTCGGAATTTTTACTCAGCATGGCAGGTGGCTTTTGTAGCGGTATTGGTGACGACGGCAGGATGGACCCTGCCGTCTCGATCTTAACAGTATGGGTTCAGTGTGCAGTGACGGTTCGCTGCGACTTGTCCGCACGCAGAAGGTTCCGGCGCATGGTCCAGCTCATGCCGAGCATGGCAGCGGAGAAGGCAGCCGAGAAACCGATCACGATCCAGTTATACACTGCCGATCCATCCTGCGGCGCGAGCGCAAAAATCACCTGCAAACAAATAGCCAGAGCCAGGTAGGCTGAAGAGCCAATGATCAGCACCATCTCCTTGTTCTGGACATTGCGAATGACCCAGATGCCTTCAAGTACGCCAACGATTGCCACCCAAGCAAAAACCGTCAGTAGCGTCGGCAAGGTGCTGCCATGGCTTGCCAGAATGAGGACAGCGATGCCAGCGGCAACGCCCACCACGGCCTTGATGGCGATGAGTACCCGCGGGCAGGCGCCCGAGCCTTTCTGGGCCAAGCGCATGGCGGAGTAGCCACCGTCGAAAAAGACGTAGAGCGCGAAAAACCAGATCAGCAAAGTCATGGTGGCGCTAAAGTCCAGCAGTGACGCGATGACAAAGGCGATGGCGGCAATACCCCGAGCAAAGAGTAGTTGCCAAGAAAATAGGGCCAACCGGTTTTCTTGCCCGAGTGCTTGTGTGTTCATTAGGTAATCCTCCTTGAGAACCCGTCTGAAGAATGCAAAAAACATTCTTTGGTCTGTTTTATAGTCAAATGAGAGACTGGAAGCAAGTATTATTTTTTTATTTTCCTGATCGTTCTATAACGTGATTTATTAAAAGATAAGAGTTACGTTTTTGTATTATTATTTAACGAAAATCTAATATATCAGGGTTTGCTGTGCGACTCCTTCGGTAAAACTCCCGGGCGAATCGGAACTCCCTGAAATCACTTCCCCTTTCCGCTCATCTCTGCTAGACTTTCTCCTGCGGTTCTTGCTCGAGGCCGCCTCGCCCATAGGGCAAGCCAGCTTGATCCAGTAGGGAGCGTTATGCCCATAGTTGCACCGCAGTACGGTATCACCCCGGAGCGCAAGCGTGCCCGGGAACAGAGTTCTCCACTTGAGTCGCGTTCTCCCCAGCGTCCGCTAGAGGCCGCCGCCGCGGCGCCCGCAGAAGTTGATGCGGATGTCAGACCGCAATTCTGGTATCCAAAAGATCTCCCTATCCCCGGCGAGAGTCTGCAGCCCATCTCAACGCAAGCGGAGCCGCGCCCATCGAGTCGCACGGTGACCGTTGAGGTGCGGAAGCGGCGCAGCATTCAGCGCTAGCCGAAAAACTCTCAATTAATCAGTAAGGTATAGGAAGGGCCGGCTTGCCTATGAGCTGTTGCTTGGCGTATCTTTTTGCGGATTATAACCGGGAGGAAAAGATATGGGCTTCGTGGATGATCTGTTGTCGAGTGGCGTATCTGCGCTGGGCGGCAATTCTTCGGGATTGCTCGGGACGGCGGTACAGTTTTTGCAAAATCAGCCTGGTGGGGTAAGTGGAACCCTACAACAGCTGCGTGACGGCGGGCTGGGTTCCGTGGTGGATTCCTGGATCTCGACCGGGACCAACCAACCCATCTCCGCAGACCAAATCGAATCTGCCATTGGCAGCGATCGCATCCAGAGCATCGCGAGCACTCTTGGTGTCGATCCGCAAACCCTGACCCAGGGTCTTAGTCAAGCGCTGCCTCACCTTGTCGATCAGATGTCGCCCAATGGACAATTACCGGATGGCGACGGTTTGCTGCAAAGTCTCAAAGGACTGCTGTAACGGTTGTTGTTCACTACACCAAAGGAGAAACCGATGATGAAGAAAATGTTGGCGTCTTGCGTTGCCCTGTCTTTCCTGATTTCTGGCGTTGCCTATGCGGAAACTGCCGCGTCGGCCGCACCGATGAAGATGGAAAAGAAGGCCGAAAAGAAGATGGTCGAGAAGAAGATGGAAGAGCATAAGGCCATGGAGCCCAAGGCCGAGAAGAAGATGGCAGAGCACAAGGTCATGGAGCACAAGACCAAGGAAGCCAAAAAACCGCATGAACTAACGGCGCAGCAGATGAAGATGAAGACCTGCAACGCTCGTGCCAAGGGTATGAAGGGTGAAGAGCGCAAGAACTTCATGCGCGAGTGCCTGAAGAAGAAGTAAGCAATCGCGGCTACTGCGTTCGAAGGCTGGCTACTGCTTGGGTAGCCAGCCTTTTTCATGTTACTCCGTGCGGGGTTCTGCGACGTTGGGGGTAGCGATTGCCGCGCCGGGGTGGTCGTGGTGGTCGCTCCTCGATTGGGAAGGGGGAGGGCGGTACGCCAATCAGGGGGGCTAACTCCTGCAGGGCAAGGCAGTACACCCGTCGCTTGAAGGCGATGATCTCCTCTATCGGATGCCAATAATCCACCCATTGCCAGTCTTCAAACTCTGGGTGTTCGGTTTGCAGATTGATTTCTGCCTCGCTGCCCTCAAAACGCAGCAGAAACCAAATTTGCTTCTGCCCCCGATAGCGCCGCTGTTTACCGCGGTTGCGCGCTCCCGGAACATCGTAGCGGAGCCAGCCCCGCGTACGCCCGATGATGCTGACCTTGTTGGTTCCTACCTCTTCCAGCAATTCGCGATACACCGCTTGCTCTGGACTCTCGTTGCCATCGATACCGCCTTGCGGAAACTGCCAAGCGTTCTCGCCGACCCGTTTGGCCCACAACACCTGTTGCCTTTCATTACAAATGATCATGCCCACGTTGGGGCGATAGCCGTCTGCGTCTATCATCGCTAGCTTCTCGCTACAATATTTTCTGCAATATAACAAAAAGCTGCGCTCGGGTCAGCGCGAAGTGTTCACAAGCTCTGCAGCAGCTGTAGGGGATAGCGTTGCCCCGCGAGAAAATCAGCAATGCAGCGCTCGACCATCACCGAGCGCAGGCGTGCCGCCCGTAACTCCTGCGGAAACAGCCAGCGCGGGCCGAGGATGCCAACATCCAAGGGGGCCTGGGGATCGTAGGCACCAACGACGCCCGCAAAGGTGATGCGTAAATAGGTGAGGTCTTTGTGGGGATGTTGCCAGTGGTAGATACCCAAGACTGCCTCCGGGAGGAACTCGTAGCCGGTTTCCTCCAGGGTTTCGCGGATGACGGCATCCGCTAGGCTTTCTCCCTTTTCCCAGTGGCCGGCGGGCTGATTGAGGCAGGGTAGGCCGTCGATCTCTTCCTCCACTAGCAAGAAGCGCCCCTCTGCGTCCTGTGCAACAGCGGCTACGGTTACATGCGGACTCCATCTCATGGACGAGACTCCCATTCATCGGCGCGCAGAAAACGCCATTCGTGCTCGGGCAGATCGCCCAGGGTAAAGGGCCCGAAGGCCTCCCGATGCAGGCCGACCACGTGGTTGCCAAGCGCCGCCAGCATCCGTCGCACCTCGTGGTAGCGGCCCTCCCGTAAGGTCAGCAGAATCTCGCGCGGACCCAGGCGTTGCAGCACTGCCGGCCGGCAGGGACTGCTCTCACCCTGCAAGCGTAGGGTGCCGCTGGCGAAAATCGACTCGGCATCTTCGCGCAAAGGCTCGGCAAGTTGCACACGATAGCGGCGCGGCACCGCCTGGCGCGGATGGCTCCAGCGATGTAGCCATTGTCCATCGTCGCTCAAGAGAAGAAGACCGCTGGTATCGCGGTCGAGGCGGCCAACGCTGCTCAAGACTGGTCGACGATAGCGCCAGCGCATGGGCAGGTCGTCGTAGATGCTGCGCGGGTCGTCATGGGCACAGACACTGCCGAGGCCCTTGTGATACAGCAAGTACAGGGGCTGGGCGGGATCCAAAGGCTCGTCGTCGACATAAACCTGTTGCGGATCGACCTTGCTGTTACACTGCGGTCGCGGAAGATCGGTGATTTGAATACGGCCGTCGCGCAGCCATTGGCGTACTTCACTGCGACTGCAATAGCCGAGACGAGAGAGAAGATGATCGAGACGTTCCAGGCGCATGCTCGCCAGTGTAGCGAGGTGCCGGCGGTGACGGAAGCACGGCGACGTCCTACAATGGCAGCGAGTCAGGGGAGGAAGAGCGGAGATGACGGAGCGATTTAGTTTGCCAGCGGAGTGGGCACCCCAGGCAGCCGTGCAGCTGACTTGGCCGCATCGCGCCACCGATTGGGCCGATCGCTTGGCCGCGGTCTTGCCGGTTTTTGCCCGCATCGGTGCCGAAATCAGTCGGCGTCAGCCTCTGCTGGTGGCCGTCCACGATGCTGACAGCGAAAAGGAATGTCGGCAGCAGCTGGACGCGGCGGGCGCCGATCTGCGGCGCTGCCATCTCTACCATGCCCCGAGCAATGACTCCTGGGCCAGGGATCATGGCCCCATTACCCTGCGACACCCCGATGGCCGCCGCCAGCTCCTTGATTTTGCCTTTAATGCTTGGGGCCTGAAGTTTGCCGCCAACCTCGACAACCAACTCACCCGGCGTCTACATGCCGCTGGCGCCTACGGGGAGTTGCCGTTGCGTACCCTCGGCATGGTGCTGGAAGGTGGCAGTATCGACAGCGATGGGCAGGGCAGTATCCTCACCACCGATGCCTGTCTGCTTTCACCCAACCGCAATCCACAGTGGACGCGAGAAGAAATTAGCGATCAGCTCTGCACCCTGCTTGGGGCGGAACGGATCTTCTGGCTGCAGTCCGGCCATCTTGAGGGTGACGATACCGATGCCCACATCGATACCTTGGCGCGCTTTTGTAGCCCCGGGGTCATTGCTTATCAGTCTTGCGATGATCCCGTGGATACGCATTTTGCGCCGCTGCAGCAAATGGCGGCAGAACTCGCTTCTTTCCCGCAAGCCGATGGCCGCCCCTACCATCTTGTGCCGCTCCCCTGGCCACGGGCGCGCTTCGACGAAGCAGGGGAGCGTTTACCCCTGAGCTATGCCAATTTTTTGATCATCAATGGTGCGGTGTTGTTGCCCACCTATGACGACCCCGCCGATGCAGTGGCGGCGGAGCGCCTCGCCACGGTGTTTCCGGATCGGGAGATCGTCTCCGTAACTTGTCTGGAACTGGCGCGTCAGCATGGTAGCTTGCACTGCGTGACCATGCAGATTCCAGCCTGAGGAGGAGGGTGCCTTGACAGGCAGGCGGCTCTTGACCATCTTGGGCCCTCGCTGAAGGGGAAGTTTCATGCTGCACTATCCCAATATCAATCCGATGGGTTTTCAGCTCGGTCCCATTACCATTCACTGGTATGGGCTGCTGGAAATCATCAGTTTTATCATTGCCACCCTCTGGCTGATTCGGCGTGGCCGCCGCCCGCATACGCCGTGGAAGAAATCCGCCGTCGTAGATCTGGAATTTTACGTTGCCATTGGTGCCATCCTGGGCGGGCGAGTCGGGTATGTGCTTTGGTACAACCTGCCTTACTACGTCCAACATCCCCTGCACATGTTGTACATCTGGGATGGCGGGATGTCCTTCCATGGCGGCCTGCTGGGCGTCGTTCTTGCCTGCTGGGTTTTTGCTCGTGGTAATCCTGAGCATTCCTTTCTGCCCACTCTCGACTTTATCGCCCCGGCGGTGCCCATCGGACTCGGTCTTGGCCGTATCGCCAACTTTGTCAACGATCAGCTATTTGGGCGCGTGAGTCATCTGCCCTGGGCCATGGTTTTCCCGGCGGGTGGACCGCAGCCGCGCCAGCCCTCCCAGCTCTACGAATTTCTTTTGGAAGGGGTTCTGCTGTTTCTGATCCTCGCCATCTACAGCCGGCGCCCACGGCCCGTCGGTGCTGTGGGTGGGCTCTTCGTCTTCTGCTACGGGGTGTTCCGCTTCCTGGTCGAATTCGTACGGCAGCCCGATATCCAGCTCGGCTTCGTCCTTGGACCACTGACCATGGGGCAGGTCTTGTCCATCCCCATGATCCTCCTCGGGCCGGTCATCATTTGGTGGGCCTACCGCGGCGGTTTCGCTGCCGATCCCGCCGGCGCGCCGGCAGCGGTGGAGGCCGCGGCTGAGTAGTCTCGAGCTCAACGCCGCGCAGTGGGAGGCGGTGCGCCATGTGCACGGACCGCTGCTCGTCCTTGCCGGCGCTGGCTCCGGTAAAACGCGCGTCATTACCCAGAAAATTGTGCATCTCATCGAGGAGCAGCAGGTGGCGGCGGGTCACATTGCCGCCGTCACCTTTACCAACAAGGCGGCGCGGGAGATGAAGGCGCGCATCGCCCAGCGTCTGGAGGGGCGAGCCGGGCGCGGGCTGCTGGTGTCCACCTTTCATCGTCTGGGTTTGACGATTCTGCGGCGCGAGCTGCCCCGCCTCGGCTACGGACCTGCATTCAGTGTCATCGACTCCGGCGACAGTCTCGCATTGCTGCGCGGTCTGTTGCGCGAGGCCAATGGTCCAGCCGACCTTGCCGAGGCCATCCAGGCGCGCATCTCTCGCTTCAAGAATGATGGGATATTGGCCGAGGAGGCCCGGGCCGAAGATCAGATCGGCGCCCTGGCCGCCGCCCTCTATCCCGAATACGAGCGCGCCCTGCACGCCTGTAATGCCGTCGATCTCGACGATCTCATTCTGTTGCCAAC
>DDOU01000016.1:8100-14238 GCA_002341825.1 Candidatus Igneacidithiobacillus taiwanensis
TGCTGCAGGTGCTGCTCGAGCAGCGGCAAAATTTGACGGCGGTGGGCGATGACGACCAGAGCATCTACTCTTGGCGGGGCGCCAATGTCGATAATCTGCAGCGTCTCGCCACCGACTTTCCCGACCTCAGGGTGATCAAGCTCGAGCAAAACTATCGCTCCACCGGGCGCATTTTGCGGGCCGCCAATGCCGTCATCGGCCAGAATGCCCATCTCTTCGAAAAGCGTCTCTGGTCAGAACTGGGCGAGGGCGAGCGGATACAGGTACATGCCTGTGCCGACGAGAGCGAGGAGGCGGAGCAGATTGCCAATGCCATCCTCCGCGACCGCTTTCAGCGCGATGGCGAGTACCGCGACTATGCGATTCTCTACCGCAGCAATCATCAGTCGCGCCCCCTGGAGGCGGCGTTGCGGGCGGCACGCATCCCCTATCAGGTGTCTGGGGGCATTTCCTTTTTTGAGCGTGCCGAGATCAAGGATTTTTTGGCCTATTGTCGTCTCCTCCACAACCCCGACGACGACCCGGCGCTGCTGCGCGCCGTCAACACCCCGCGGCGGGGTATTGGTAGCCAGAGTCTCGAGGTCCTTGGGCAACATGCGCGCAGCCATGGTCAGTCCCTCTTTGCCAGTATCTTTGCTGAGGATCTCGAGCTGCCATCACGCGGGCGCCTGGCCTTGGAGACCTTTGCCAATTGGGTCAATGAGAAAGGTGATGCCCTGCAACGCGGTGCCGAGCTGATGCCGCTTCTGCAAGAAATTCCCGAAGAAATCGGGTATTGGCAGTATCTCGTCGATGAGGGCGATGAGCGCAGCGCCAAGCGTCGCTGGGAAAACCTGCAAGAGTTGCTTGGCTGGATGGGGCGTTTGCTGGCGCAGGAAGATGGACCGCAGGATTTGGGGGAGCTGCTGCAACGCCTGATGCTCTACAACATGCTTGAGCGCGAGGAAGACGACGACCGCGATGTAGTCCGCCTCTCGACCCTGCACGCGGCCAAGGGCTTGGAGTTTCCGCAGGTCTTTCTGGCGGGGGTGGAAGAGGAGTTGCTTCCGCACCGCAATAGCGAAACGCCGGAGCAGATTGCCGAAGAGCGGCGGCTTTTTTACGTGGGCATGACACGGGCGCGTTTTCGTTTGCATTTGAGCTTTTGCAAGCGACGCAAGCGCTACGGCGAGACCCTAAATCCGGAGCCGTCGCGATTTTTGGCAGAGATTCCCAGCGATCTTCTCGACTGGCAGGGGGGCGCGGCCGCCGAGCCCGAAGAGGCCAGCGACGCTTTCGCCCGCTTGCGCGCCATCCTTGAGGAAGAGTAAGACTACATAGATTTTACCGCAGGGCAGTAGTAGGCCCGGCAATATGCCTTGCTCGAAAGCCCTCTTCTGAGTTGAATGCTGGAATTGTCGACCTCGGCAAGAAGTGCGACTCGCTCCCTCCAAGTGGACTCAGCTAAAGACACGCACTTCTCATTCATCGGCGCTATAAAATTTCGATTTTCAACAAGCTATTCTGGTCAAGCCTTTTTCGGCGTATTTCTATGATGACGCCAATTTAGAAAGACATTTCAGCCACTGCTGCTATCAACATAAGGGCCAAATCTTTCGCCCTCTGGTTTGCTCGGTAGGAGCATGAGAATCAAGATGACGATGCTTCCAATATAAGGAACGAGCGTGAGGAGTATCCACCAGCCAGACAAGTTGATATCGTGTAGACGACGAACTTCTATCGCCAAGTTGGGAATAATCAAGGCGATCATGAATAGAACAAAGGGGGCGTAAAAGATGTAGTTCCATGTGCTCCCCATGTCTCCATGAGAGAGCGTCGCGGAAAAGCCGACAAGAAAGCCTCCGATAAATGCGAGTATGAAGGAGATGATGACTGTAGCCAGAACATACCACCAAAATTCTGCACGGTGGGTACGACCGTTGAACTGAGCGTAATTCCGAAAAACGGCATTTGTGAAAGCATCGATCATGCGCATAGTTCCATCCTTTGTTTATTGAGTAGGATAAGAGTTATCCGCCTGCATTCTAGCGGGTACTCGCTCCTGCTGTCATCAGCTGGTTGCGTCGTTTGGTTGCCGACTGATCCCGCCCCAATTATTTTTTGTGGGTGGGGCTAAATAAAAAAGGCCGGCTCGTAAGCCGGCCTCTTCGCTCACCCGAGGGTGTTTAGGCGGAGGCCTGCTCGCTCATGGCCTTGACCCGCGCCGACAGGCGGCTCTTGGTGCGGGCGGCGGCATTGCGATGAATGATGCCCTTGCCAGCGGTCTTGTCGATGATGGATTCCGCCGTGCGCAGAGCAGCGCGAGCCTGTTCTTGGTTGCCATCACGGACTGCCCGCAACACTCCCTTCACATAGGTGCGCATACGCGAACGCAGGCTGCCGTTGTGCAACCGCCGCTCTTGACTCTGGACTGCGCGCTTGCGCGCTTGCGCCGAATTCGCCACGTCTTTGACTCCTTAACACATTATCCAAACGAGTGCCCGAACTGGCGGGCAAAGAATCGGCGAATACTGCGGATTTTTTTGCTGTCTGTCAAGGCTGTTCGGCATGCTTGTCGGGCTGCAAATAGGCTTTGATCGTGGCGCGGGCAACGGGTAGGGCTTGCCAGGCGTTGTGCCCGCCATTTTCGACCACAACGGCAACGGCAATTTTGGGATGATCGACGGGTGCCCAGCCGATGAACAGGGAGTCATTGTTATAGATGGTGTGCCCGTGGGCATATCCCTCCGGGATTTGTGCCGTACCCGTTTTGCCTGCAATGCTGATACCGGGAATGCTGATACTGTGACAGGTACCGCTGTTGACGCAGGCCTCCATGCCCACACGCACGGCATGCAAAGCCGCGGGATCGATGTGCAGATTCTCCGGAGTAGCGCTGGGCAATTCCGTGCGCGCACCCGTGGCCGGATCGACCCAGGCCTTGGCTACTTGCGGCCGCACCAAATAGCCCCCATTGGCAATGGCAGAAACCGCGCGGGCGAGTTGCAGGGGGGTGACCAAGAGATACCCCTGGCCGATACCAAGGATGACGGAATCGCCGGTGTACCAAGGGGCATGCAGGTGGGCACGCTTCCAGGCTGGCGTCGGGACCAGCCCGGGGAGCCCGCCGGGAAGATCGACCCCGGGGGACTTGCCGAAGCCAAAGCGCCACAAGGTCTCGTCCTGCAGTTGGATGCCCATCTTTACTGCCAGCTTGTAATAGAAGACGTCGACCGACCAGGCTAGGGCCTTGGTGAGATTGGTCTCGCCAAAGCCGCTACGATTCCAGTCCCAGTAGGTGTGGCCGCCCAACTGAAAGTTGCCTGGGCAGAAGGTTTGAAAATCGGGTCCGATGACGCCGGCCTGAATCGCCTGGATAGAGTAGAAAGGCTTGGCGCAGGATCCCGGCGGGTAGAGACCATTATCGGCACGATCGGTAAGAGGATGCCCGGGGTTGTCGAGCAGACTGCGCCAATGGGTGCTGCTGATGCCATCGACAAACCAGTTGGCGTCGAAACTGGGGCTGCTGACCATGGCCAGTATATGGCCATTATTGGGATCCATGGCCACTACCGCGCCCCGATAATCGTTGCTTTCCAGGGCATTGGCGGCCGCCTGTTGCACGCGCAGGCGCAAATGCGTCAATAGGTTGTCACCCGCTACGGGGGGCTGCTCCGATAGGGTGTCTACCTGCTGCCCCTCGGCGTTGATCTGCTTGATCTGATAGCCCATTTGCCCACGCAACTGGCGTTCATAGTAGGCTTCCAGCCCGGTTTTGCCGATATAGTCGCGGCCGCGGTAATTCTCGGCTTGATGATGCTTGAGGTCGCCGGCGGTGATGGGGCCAACATAGCCGACCACGTGAGCGAAAAGGTCCCCGTAGGGGTAGTCGCGATGCATCACCGCGGTGATTTGCACCCCCGGCAGCGAGGCCTGACGGACGGCAAGGGTGGCGATCTGCTCGGGGCTGAGGTCAGTTTTGAGGATGATGGGATCAAAACTCGCCTTGGCCGCCATGCTGCGTTCGAAGCGGGCGAGATCGTTGTCCGAGAGGCCGAGGAGTTTCTGCAGGCGCGAGAGGGTCTCGTCGAGGTCCTCAGTTTGATCGGGGGTGACTTCCACCGCGTAGGTGGGTTGATTCTGCGCGAGGACCTCGCCGTGATCCGCCAAAATCAGGCCACGAGCCGGATTGACCGGGACCAGAGCAACATGATTATCGTGGGCGAGCTGGCGAAATTTCTGAAAATGCAGGATCTGCAGATCAATGAGCCGCCCGAGTACGATGAAGAGCAGCAGCAAGACAAAGCCCGCGGCGATGCCGAGGCGACTGCGAAAATTTTGGCCGGAAAGCAGCGGAGGAGGTGTGGTATTCATCGGATCAGATAGATTTGCAAATGCCTAGCGCCCTTCGTACACTCGTTTCAAATCGCAGCCGGAGGTAGCTGTGCAAAAATCTCGGGTTGATTCTCTCGTCGGCCAACTGGAAGCCATGATACTCGATTATCGGGCTCTGCGTCGCCAGTTTCAGGCGAACCCCCAGCAGCTCGAGGCGACCCGTCTGCGTCGCCAGGTGGCCATACTGGAGGCCGAAAATCAGCAACTGCGTCAACAACAGCGCGAGATTCGCGAGCGCCTGGATCGGTTGCTGGCGCAGATCAGCATTTGGGAGCAAGAAGGACAGAACACATGAGTCAGGGCGGCGCCGCCAGCACTCGCGAGCTCATCGCGGCAGAATTCCTCAATCAGTCCTACCAAATTTCTTGCTCGGCCGAGGAGCGTCGACTGTTGGAGCAAGCCATCGAGACCCTGCAGGAGCGACTGCAGCTGGGCAAGGTGCGGCAGGCCGTCGGCGCGCAGCGAGAGCGGGCCTTGCTCATGGTCGCCCTGAATCTTGCCGCCGATCTCCTGCGCGGGCAGGAGGAGCAGCTGCAAGCGCAAATGGCCCTGGAGTCGACGGTAGCACAGTTGCAGCGATTGGTTGACATGGGGCAGGGGGCGGAGTAGCTTGAAATCACTCCCTGCGGGGCGCGTGGTGCCGTGATATTTCCTGAACCAACATTGTCTATCCAGGGGGCCTTGGTCCATGTCGTTGGTGTGCCGCTCCTTCGCGGAGTAGCCTGATACGATTCCCGGGCTCCCGACCTGATCGTCAGGTTCGTGGGATAGCGGGTAGCACGACCCAGGCGGGGAGTTTCTTTTGTCTGTTGCCAAATCCGAGCTTCGTCGTCGCATACGCTCCCAGCGTGCTGCTTTGGATAGCGCGGCACTGCAACATGCCGAGCATGCTCTGGCACGTCAGTTGCGCAAAATCCCCCTCCTGCATCATGCCCGTACAATCGGCTTGTATTGGCCGATGCGGGGAGAAATCAGCCCTTGGGGTTTGCTGCAGTCGCCTTGGGCGCATCGGCAACAATTTTTCCTTCCCGTGCTAACGGGGCCGTACGGGCGAAAACTGCGTTTTGCCCCCCTCGCGCGGAGCGCCACCTTGGTAGAAAATCGTTTGGGCATTCCCGAACCGCAGGTGGCCCGCCGCTATTGGCGCTCTGCTGTCGAGCTCGATGCGCTGATCCTGCCGCTGCTGGCTTTCGATGCGCAAGGGCAGCGCTTGGGCATGGGTGGCGGGTTCTATGACCGCAGTCTCGCCGCCCTGCGCCACCGCCGGCGCTGGCGACGGCCGCGTTTGCTCGGGGTTGCCCATGGCTTTCAGGAAGTTCCCGAACTGCCGCGGGAGCCCTGGGATGTACCCCTCGACGGAATCGTGACGGAGCAGGGCTACCGGAGCTTTAGGCTATGAAAGTACGTATCTTTTTTGCTGGCGATGTAATGGGTAAACCGGGGCGGCGCGCCTTGCAACTGGGTCTTGCGGAACTGCGGCAGCAAGTTGGCCTCGATGCGGTAGTCGTCAATGGCGAAAACGCTGCCGGCGGCGCCGGTATTACTCGGGAGATCCTGCACGAGTTCCTGTCCTGGGGGGTGGATGCCGTCACTGCCGGCAATCATGTTTGGGACCAACGCGAGACCGTCAGCTATATCGAGAGTGAAGCGCGTCTGTTGCGCCCGGAAAACGCCCCGCCGGGGACCCCGGGCCGTGGCGCTCTGCGTATCGAAAAAGAGGGTTGGAGTCTGGGAGTACTGAACCTCATGGGACGGCTCTTCATG
>DDOU01000154.1 GCA_002341825.1 Candidatus Igneacidithiobacillus taiwanensis
GGTTGCGGCAAGCCCAGCGCGCGCCATCCCCCCACTGCGATGATCGCCCGGCAGATTGCAGCGTAGATCTCCTCGTGCTCCATGCCATCAGCCTTCCTCCAGAAGACTTTGGTTCCGGCGAAGTGCAACGCTTTTTTCAGGGCAGCCTCGATTTCGATCATCATCCCTACTACGAGCAACTGCGTGCCCTGCGGGTTTCGGCACACTTCTTCATCGAGCGCGATGGCAAAATCTGGCAACATGTGCCCGTCGATCGGCGCGCTTGGCATGCCGGGGTCTCGCAGTGGCAGGGACGAGAACGCTGCAATGACTTCAGTGTGGGTATCGAAATCGAGGGTAGCGCTACCCAGCCCTTTGCTGAAGCGCAATATCAGGCTCTTGGGCAGCTGATTCCGGCACTTTGGTCTTATTTTCCGGGTCTCGATCGGCGCGCCATTGTCGGCCATTCCGATATTGCGCCGGGGCGTAAATGGGATCCGGGCCCATATTTCGATTGGCAACGCCTGTGGCAGGAGGTAGCGGTATGACTTGGGAAGCAAGGACGCGCCCGCCGCGCAACTGGCGCCGTGGTTGGGGCGGCCCGCTCTTGGTATTTGTGGCTATGCTGCTTTTTACCCTTTGGTGGCTCGGCGTGTTTGCCCAAGCCTCGGTGCGCGCCATGACCAGCCCGTCCCTGCAATATGTGTATCGCGACTATGACGGCAGCTATGCGCGTCTGGACCGTCAGCGCGAAGACTGGATCAAGCAACTGCCGGCAGCTTGGCGGCAGGGGTCTACCCTGACCTTGATCGAGCAGGAGCAAAACATGCAGGGTAAGGACAACCGGGTGCAGGCGCGCATTGGCGTCTTGGTCAATGCGGTGCCCAGCGATATTCCCAGCTCTTGGCGCATTGGCCATTGGCCGGCCCAGTATGTAGCTGCCGTCGATTTGCAGGCCAATCCGGCCATTGCCAGCTGGAAGGGGTACGGCGCTTTGTCTTCGTGGTGTAAAAAACAGGGGATAGCCATGCGTTATCCGCTGCTCGAACTCCTTGGGCCAGGCGACCGGTATCAGCTCTGGATGCCCTTGGCTTCCTCGTCACGACCGTAGAACTTTACCCCACGTACGATCTTTTCTCGACCCTGGGCGACGCGGTGGAGATTGGTGTCACGCAGGGAGTAGACGCAGCCGCAGTATTCCTGCTGATAGAACTGTTTTTCCTTGGCGATTTCGATCATACGCTGGCTACCGCCGCCCTTGCGCCAGTTGTAGTCCCAATACTGTAGTTGTCCGGAGTAGCGGCTTGCGGCGCGGTGGCCGCAGGCATTGATCTGCGCCATGTCTTTCCAGCGCGAGATACCGAGGGTGCTGGTAAACACCGTAAAACCATGCTCAACGGCATAGAGTGCAGAGCGCTCGAAGCGCATATCGAAGCAGACGGTGCAGCGTTCGCCGCGCTCCGGTTCCCACTCGAGGCCACGAACGCGGGTAAACCACTCGTCCTTGTCGTAGTCGAGGTCGATGAAGGGCAGGCCCAACTCCTCGGCATAGCGAATATTTTCCTCCTTGCGCAGCTCATATTCTGCCTGGGGATGGATGTTGGGATTGTAGAACAGGATGGTAAGGCTGATACCCGCGGCCTGGATGTCGGCCATGATCGGACCCGCACAGGGCGCGCAACAGGAATGCAACAGAACCTGCTGGCTGCCGTCGGGAGTCGCTAAGGGGGCAGGAGATTTTTTCGCCACAATACACCTCAAGGCACTACACTAATAGGTATGCTATCAGGTTTTTGAGGAGAAACGACATGCCCAGCGATTTACGTCCCGGAACTTGTCGCGCCTGCGAGGGTGGTGTGTTGGCATTGTCTGCCGCGGAGATCGATGCCGCGTTGGCCGGCTTGCCCGGCTGGGAGTGGCGGGCAAATGCTCTGGAGAGGTGCTTTCAGTTTCGCAACTTTTACGAAACCATGGCATTTGTGAATGCCTTGGCGTGGATTGCCCACCGTGAAGACCATCACCCGGATTTACAGGTGTCGTACAACCACTGCACGGTACGCTACAGCACCCATGCCGTGGGTGGAGTTACCGAAAATGATCTGATCTGCGTGCGGGCGGTGATGGCGCTGCTGCGGTAGCGGGGCTGTTGCCCCGCTGGTACCGATCCCTCAGTGATTGGCGCGGAGCAGGGGACGCATCCCTTCGCGAACCTGACGCTGAATGAAAGCGGCACGACCGGGCTCCTTCTTTTCGAGCTCGGCGGCGCACTGCGATTCCGTCAGCGCGGCGGAGGCAAGCATGACCTCCAACTCACAAAGGTCCACTTTGGGATCGGTCAACTTGTCGCTGGGCACGTTGAACTGGTCACCCACCTTCCAGAACATGCGGGCGTTCCACATGCGCAGACGGACATTGGGGTTTTGAAACAGTTCGACACAGCGTGCATTGAGGGCTTGCGAATCCATGGGTACTCCTTCTGTCTTAGCCGATGAAAAGGTCGCCTGAAGGCTTGGCGACCAGCATACCCGAAAACGGGTCTACAGAGGGAGCCCCCAGCACCCTGTCCCGTCATTCAAGCTTTGCATGGGTGGATAGAAGAGCCCCGCCATTCGGATGAGAATGGCGGGGCTTTCTATTGCGTACCGGTCGAGTTTAGTCGCTCGGGTGTTGGGACTTGTCTTCTGGGTTTGTGACACACGATGTATGTGCTTTTGCCGCTCCAGCGCTGCACGGGGATGTTTTTGTGAAATAAATCCCTAATATATGATTCGGTCAAGATAATCTTGACCGGAATGGTTTTGTATTTTCAATGGGTCCTGAGGAAAAACCGGGAAAAATAAAGTAGCGCTAGAGCTTCTGTAATAAATATAATACAAAAAATATTTACTGTTTATTGTGGAATACAAAACGTTATTCGATGATATGAGTGCGGACTCTGTAGTCCAAAAAAAGCCTCGCCGAAGCGAGGCTTGCAGCTTTTTGGCTGGTTTAGCCGTGAGCAGTATTCATATTGATTTGCTGATTG
>DDOU01000178.1 GCA_002341825.1 Candidatus Igneacidithiobacillus taiwanensis
TGGGCGTCTGCTGGTAAAGGGTGAAGACACCTTGGTCAAGCGCCCGATCGTGATCCCCATGGATATGGTGGTACACGCCATTGGCATGGACCCGAATGCTCTCAACCCCGAAATCGCCAAGACCTTTGGTATCGGTCTCGAGAAGCATGGCTTTATCGATCGCGCCGAGCAGTACACCAACAGCCAAGGCACGACGCGCAAGGGTATTTATGTATGCGGTGCGGCAACGGGACCGGAAACCATCGATGATTCCATTGCCCAAGGCCAATCGGCTGGATCGCGGGCGGTTGCGGATCTGTACCAACTGATGCGCCAGAGCGCATAAGGAGGGGGTCATGCGAGGTGTACTCACGGAACGAACAATCCAAGGTGGCGTATTTTTGGTCTTGGCCGGCTTGTTTGCCAGCGCTGGATCGCAAAGTGCTCCCTTCTGGGATCTTAGTGCAGGAATTTTTGCCACGCTCGGTGTCGGCTATGGCCTTGCCGGCGTCCTCGAGGCGACAACGCAGCAGGGGGAACTCATCCCCATACGCATAAAATCGCGTAGAGATTGATTTCTGGTGGCCTATTGGGGAGCGTTCGCGCTCCCTTTTTTGTGCGCTGTCGCCCATCTTACGCTACTCTCAGACTAGGCCATAAGGACATTGCCATCATGCCAATACAAACTACCGCCGCTTATCGCGGCAGCCAACCGAGCTTTTTGCTCGATGCCTTCTTTCGCGGACCGCTTGTCGCCAGTGGTATTTTCTGCGATCGCAAGCGCCGGGTGCGTAATCGCTTTTTCATGCACATGCGCGGCGACTGGGAGGGCAAACGCGGCACCCTCGAAGAGCGCTTTACCTTTGTGGATGACCAAGGGCAAAGCAGCCATGCGGAGCGCATCTGGAAACTCGAGCAAATCGACGCGACGAATTTTCGCGGTACCGCCCAGGGTTCCGCGGGCGACATTGTGGGCATTGCCGAGGGTGCCGCCGAGGGTTATGCCATGCATTGGCGGTACACCGTACGCCAGCCGGTGGGCGACAAGGCCTATAACCTGCGCACCGATGATCGCATGTATCTGCTCGGGCCCAATCATGTGATCAACCATAGCCGTATGCACTTTTTGGGCTTTTTCGTGGGCGAGGCAATCATCGAGATCCATCGCCTGCCCGCAGATGAGATCGAGGCAGTTGCCGGCTACCCAAACCCGGAGACCTACCGATGACTGACAGCTATTGGCAGAACCGCCGCTGCTGGCTGATTGGCGCCAGTACCGGCATTGGCGCCGCTACCGCCCAGGCGCTGCACGCAGCTGGCGCCAAGGTCGCTCTCACGGCGCGCAAGCGAGAACAGCTCGAGCAAGTTCTCCCGGCCGGCGCCGGGCAATTGATTCTCCCGGCCGACGTGCAGGATGCGTCGACCTTACAGGCGGCACACGCAGAAATCCTGCGCCAGTGGCAGGGCATCGATGTACTGTTGTACTTGGCCGGCGCCTACACCCCAGCCCGGGCCTGGGAATTGGATCTACAGCGCGCCGAGGAGATCCTCGACGTCAACTACCGTGGCGCCCTGCGCAGCTTGGCGGTGGCGCTCCCGGGCTGGCAGGAGCGGGGCGGCGGGCAGATCGTCCTCGTCTCCAGCATCGCCGCCTTACGCGGCTTGCCGCAGTCCCTCTACTACGGTCCGAGCAAGGCCGCCCTCACCCATCTGGCCGAAGTGCTACGTCTGGATCTGGAGCCCCGCGGCTTTCGGGTGCAGGTGGTGCATCCCGGCTTTGTCGCCACCCCCCTCACCGCGCAGAATAGCTTTGCCATGCCGCATCTCATGACTCCCGAGGCCGCCGCCCAAGCCCTGTTGCAAGGCATGCGCAGCAAACGCTTCGCGATCCAATTCCCGCGTGCCTTTACTTGGCGTTTTTCCATCCTGCGCTGTTTACCCTACAACTGGTACTTCCCCCTTTTGCGCCGCGCTACGGGGTTGTGACAGATATGGTCATGCCCGTTCCTGAAAACAGTTGCTACGCAGCTTCTCTATGGCACGTGAGTAGCGCATCTTCGTCGCCGATAGTCCACTGTCCAAAATGGCAGCGATTTCACGAAACTCCAAATCCATCAGAAGTCGAAGCAATACTATACTGCGGTCCTCAGGGTCGAGCGTTTTGAGCAGGCGCTCGGCATCGAGTCTGGACTCGATGGCGGCAATCCTGTCGATGGGGTGCATGGTGTTCTCAACGAGGGACTCTGCATTTTCGGTCTTTGGGCGCGCCGCAGTGCGCCGCTGATGATCGATGCAGAGGTGCGTGGCGAGTCGCCAGAGCCAGGTGGAAAAGCTCGACTCCCCGCGAAACCTTGGCAGCTCTACATAGACGCGAAGCAAGATTTCCTGCGTCAAATCCTCGGCTTCTGCCGAGTCGGCGGTGAAGCGCTGAGCGAGGGATCGAATTTTTCTGCCGTGGCGGCGCACGAGATTCGTATAGGCCTCGGTGCGGTATGGCAGCTCGCTTTGGGCCTGCGCAACGAGCATTGCGTCGTCGAGCAATGTCACGGTCCCTCGCCCGAAAATTAGCGGGAAATGATCAATTCTTCCTGCACCAGACGGGAGTTTGCCACGCTCAGTTGGCGTCCATCCTCCAAAACCAAGAGGGTCTTCACGCTACCCACCTCTTGCACCGTAGCTTTCTTGCCGTTCCACTCGATGCGGTCACCGGTCTTGAGTAGGTCGCGTAAATACACGCCGCCAACGATCTCTCCAGAAAGTGTGCGTGTACCCAAACCAAGAGAAAGGGCAAGGGCGATGCCAATGGCGGCCAGCGCCACACTGACCACTTCCTGCATGAGCACGATGTGGATCTCCAACTGCTCCACCGCGAGCAAGACGACCAGTGCGGCCAAGACCCCAAAACTCAAACGCGAGAGGGTGGATGCATACTCCAATCCGGAGTTTTCCGCCATGCGCCCCACCAGCGTCGAAATCCATTTGGCTGCCATCAGCCCGAGAACTAATACCAACATCGCGGCGATAAAGCGCGGCAGGAAGAGCATGACCGCCGATACGGTTTGTCCAGCTCCGGTCAGGCCCAAGCTGTCGAGTGCAGAAATGATGAATGCGAGAAAAATGAAGACAAATACGAAAATGCCCAGCACCCGAGACAAGGACAATTTCATTCCCCAGTCACGACTGAGGGCGGAGATACCAGACCGTTCCATGAGACCATCGACGCCAAATCTGACAAGGACCCTACGCGTGATTGCTCCGGCAATTCGGGCGAAGGCGTACCCAAAGAGAAGTAAAACCAGCGCCCCGAAGAGGTTTGGCAGGAGTACTGCGAGGCGTTGGTAGAGGGCGACCAGAGGATTCGTCATCCAAGTAAGGGTGTTGTGCAAGGTTTCCATTTTGCCTCCCATGGAGTAATCAGTTTGATGAATGTGAAAGACGGTGTATGCGCACTGCGATCGGCGCCAACAAACGCGCAAGTGCCAGCCAAATGCGGGCGAGCACGAAAGAAGCCATATCGCGTAACGCCAAACGACGACGGGCAGCGCGCAACACTACTGGCAGATTGGGTTCTGGACTGGCTGTCTTTTGCAAAGCCAGAGCCAGGGCAGATTCAAAGGAATCACGATCCATGATGTTTTCCTCCCATTCACGCAGAATGTAGTGACATAGACGGATGCCCCACTGAAAAAGTCACAAGGCAAAACCAATGAGCGCCATCGATTACGACGGTCCGGTGCGGACAGCGGACGAAACGCCGAAATCCCTTCAGTTTTGCCCCTCGGCGTTGGCGGG
>DDOU01000114.1:0-1208 GCA_002341825.1 Candidatus Igneacidithiobacillus taiwanensis
GCATAAACGGGGTCGTCTAGTAGACGTCCCATGACGGCCTCCATGCGCTCGAGGTCATGGATGGTCTCGAAAAGTGGGGTTACGGCAATTTCGCTGTACAGCCCCTGCCGCGACCATCCCGCCAGCCCAAACTCCTTCGCCAATACCAGCACCTCGAGTACATGGCTGGCTTCGTGGGTCATCGAGATGACATAGTTGCCGAAGGCGCGCTCGCCAATCTCGCGGCGGAGTTGGGCAATGCAGCGGAACATCGCACAGGTTTCATTGGCCAGCGCCGAGAGCGGTTCGGGAAATTGCTCGACTAGTTTTCCCGGCTGGCGCAGGGCAGCCGAGAGGATGGCGAGTTTTTGCTCCTCCTCCATCGCCTCATATCCCTGAAACTCGGGCAATTCGGCAAAGATTTCTGCCAGGGTGCGGGTATGGACGCTGGATTCCTGCCGGATGTCGAGGGAGGCCAAGTGAAATCCGAAGGTTTCCACTAGCCACACCAAATCCTGGACCGAGTGATTGGCGATGTAATCGTCGCCATGAGCGCGCAGGGAATCGCGGATGAGCAGGATGTCCGCCAGGAAGTCCTGATCGCTGGCATAAGCTGGGCCATCGACGGCGCCAGCGCCACCGCCGTTTTGCCCGTTTTCCAACTGCCGCAGACGCAGATCTAGGCGGGTCATCATGTACCGTAATTTGCGGCGATAGGGTTCACTGGGGAAGCGTTGATCTACCCACTCTGCAAGTTCCGGGAAGTCTCCCGCATCCTTTTCCAGGGAAGCGAGGAGAATGGGGGATATGGCACAGAAGCGGGAGGAATGGCCGAGCAAAGGGTAGAGTTCGGACAGGCGACGTTGATATTCGCGCAGCACCTCGACACTCTGGGTACGCAGGGTCCAACTGGTAATAGCCGCGGTCACATTGGGGTTACCGTCGCGATCACCGCCGATCCAGGAGCCAAAGCGAATAAAGGCGCCAATGTCGACCTGACTCTCTCCAAAGACGCGCCGTGCCGCCCGCCGTGCCGCGTGATAGGTCATGGGCACCGCCTGAAAAAGGCTATCGCGAAAGTAGAATAGGCCATTCTCGACCTCGTCCTGCACCTGCGGGCGATTGGTGCGCACCTCTTCCGTCTCCCAGAGAATCTGAATCTGTGCGCGCAATTGGCGGAGCACATCTTCTGCCTCTTCTTCGGTCAGGGAGGGATCATCGAGGGCCTT
>DDOU01000114.1:1250-2618 GCA_002341825.1 Candidatus Igneacidithiobacillus taiwanensis
GCAGTAAAAACCGGGAGATAGCGTACCTGATCGAGAAGATACTGTAGCTGCCCGGCACTGACCCCGGCTCGTTGGAGGTGCGTGAAAGTATCTTCAAAAGAACCAATCCAGAAGCCTTGATCTCGTTGCAAAAGCCGCCGACGCTGCACATGCTGGAACTCTTCCTCGGCGATGTTGACCAAGCTGAAATAGGTGTTGAAGGCGCGAATGACCAAGACGAGATCGTCTTGGGGTAGGGCATCGATGAAGCGAGCCAGTCGCTGACGAAGTTTTGGATCCTCGCGTCGGTGCAGGCGAATGTAGCCCTGCCGCAACTGTTCGACGGCATTGAACACCCGTTCGCCAGCACGTTCACGAAGGATGTCGCCGAGGATGTTTCCTAGGCGTTTGACGCGGGCGCGGAGGGCGCGATCGCTCTTGGGTTTGTCAGCGTCCACGGGCTTACCCCTGTGTGGTGGCTATAGTCATAACAGGCAAAACTTATCGATATTCGGGCGAGAGGTCAAAAAGCGCGTGGCTGGAGAGGGAATGTCTAGACACGGTCTGGCGCGATCCCCAAACCTAGTCTAATATAAGAATCTGATGGCAAGATGCGAGTCAAAAGGAGACAATAATGGCCAGTCAACAAAAAGGGCAGATTCTGCAAGACCCTTTCCTCAACCTGTTGCGCAAGGAGCATGTTCCGGTCGCAATCTATCTGGTCAACGGCATCAAGCTCCAAGGATTCGTCGAATCGTTCGATCAGTTCGTTGTGCTGTTGCGTAACAACGTCAGCCAAATGATCTACAAGCACGCCATCTCCACGGTCGTGCCAAGTCGTGATGTGCGCTTGCCTCTGCCCGAAAATGAGGGTGAGGTGCCCAGTGCAGACGAGGCCGTCGACTGAATCGTCTGCCGGAAATCGAGCGCTCCCATCGGGATCGCTCGCTACTCATCCATGTTGCAACACCTGGTTCCTCGGATGTGGGCGGTGCCGAGTTTCGCCAGTTAGCTGCGGATACCGGCGCCGAGATCCTCGATCTCTGGTCCATCTCGCGCACTCGTCTCGATCCGGCAACCTGCATCGGCAGCGGTAAGGTGCAAGAGATTGCGGAATTCGTTCGTGCCAACAACGTTGATCTCCTGCTGTTCGATCTCCCGCTGAGTCCGGTGCAGGAGCGTAATCTCGAGCGGGCCTGCGCGGCGCGCGTGGTGGATCGAGTCGGTCTGATTCTCGACATCTTTGCTCGGAGAGCACGCACACACGAGGGAAAGCTGCAGGTAGAGCTGGCACAGCTCGATCATTTGCGCACTCGGTTGGTGCGCGGCTGGACCCATCTCGAGCGGCAGCGCGGCGGCATTGGCCTGCGCGGTCCCGGCGAAACCCAG
>DDOU01000147.1:0-7265 GCA_002341825.1 Candidatus Igneacidithiobacillus taiwanensis
GGCGGTGAGCAGCATCAACCTGGATCTGGATGCCTTGCTTGCGCGTGCCACGGCAGCGGAGGGCTCGCTGTGAGCCTGGGCTGTCCTCAGAAACAGAAACGCCCTCACGGAGAGGGCGTCGGGCCAGGGCTGCGCACCTTAGCGGGGCTGCAAAAAGAGACGCCTCCCGAGGGAGGCGTCGGGCCGGAGATGCTATCTCCGGCGGGGTTTACCCCTCGCATTCTCGTCAGACCAGGCTCTGCTGTCAAGCCGAGCAGCGTTTCCGGAGGCCAGCCATGCAGCGCGTGATGGCCTACGTGGACGGCTTCAACCTCTACTTCGGGTTGAAGGATTCCGGCTTCTTGCGCTTTTCCCAAAAGCGCATTGTCGTTGCCTTTCCGCCCAGTCGTTATTCGAACGAACTCAAGCGCTGCGCCAACGGCTACCTCACCATGGGTGAAGACAAGCTGCGCGCCAGCCAGCTGCCCGAACAACTCGTCAAGCCCGATGGCTACGTGCTCGCACGCCCTGCCAGCTGGCGCTGAAGGACTTTAAGAATGACCAGCATCAAAACCCCCAAAAAACTCATCGAAGTCGCACTCCCCCTCGATGCCATAAACGCCGCTGCCGCGCGCGAGAAGTCCATCCGCCACGGCCACCCCAGCACTCTGCACCTGTGGTGGGCACGCCGCCCGCTGGCCGCGGCGCGGGCGGTGATCTTTGCCCAGATGGTCAACGATCCCGGCTACGAGCGCCACTTGGGCCGCGGGGTGAACAAGCAGCAGGCGGCCCTTGAGCGCGAACGCCTGTTCAAGATCATCGAAGAGCTGGTGCAGTGGGAAAACACCAACAACGAAGAGGTGCTCTCGCGCGCCCGCGCCGAGATCTGGAAAAGCTGGCGCGAAACCTGCGCCCTGAACAAACACCACCCGCGCGCCGCCGAACTCTTCAACCCGGACAAGCTGCCCGCCTTTCACGACCCCTTTGCCGGCGGCGGCGCCCTACCTCTGGAAGCCCAGCGCCTGGGACTGGAGAGCTACGCCTCCGACCTCAACCCCGTGGCGGTGCTCATCAACAAGGCGATGATCGAAATCCCGCCGCGCTTTGCCGGCAAGCGGCCCGTCGGACCCCTTCCCCAAAGAGAAAAACAGATACCGCTGAACGAGGACTGGAGGGGTGCCAAGGGCCTCGCCGAAGACGTGCGCCGCTACGGCCAGTGGATGCGCGACGAGGCCGAAAAGCGCATCGGGCATCTGTATCCGAAGGTTGAAATCACCCCCGAACTAGCCCAAGACCGCCCCGACCTCGCGCCCCTGGTCGGCCAGAAGCTCACCGTTATCGCCTGGCTGTGGGCGCGCACGGTCAAAAGCCCCAACCCGGCCTTCAGCCACGTGGACGTGTCGCTCGTCTCGACCTTCGTGCTCTCCAGCAAAGCGGGCAAGGAAGCCTATGTCCAGCCAATCATCGACGGCGACGCCTACCGTTTTACTGTCAGGGTCAAGGGCAACCTCGATTTCGACCCGGCGGCCTACGCGCGGGCGAAGAGCGGCACCAAGCTGGCGCGAGGCGCGAACTTTCAGTGCCTGATGTCGGGCGCGCCGATTGCGCCCGAACACATCTACGGCGAGGCACAGGCTGGGCGCATGGGCGCGCGGCTGATGGCCATTGTCGCGGAAGGCGCGCGCGGGCGGGTCTATCTGGCACCAACGCCGGAGCACGAGGCGGCGGCACTGAAGGCAAAACCCGATTACAAGCCCGATGTCGCGATGCCTGAGAACCCACGCTGGTTCTCGCCGCCGCTTTACGGCCTGAAGACCTACGGCGATCTCTTCACCCCCCGCCAACTGGTGGCGCTGACCACGTTTTCTGATTTGGTGACGGAAGCGATTGAAAAATGCCGCCAAGACGCCATTGCCGCAGGCATGCCTGATGACGGCATCGGGCTGGATGCTGGCGGAGCCGGTGCGACGGCGTATGCACAGGCGGTGGGGGTGTATTTGGCGTTTGCGGTCAGCAAGACGACTAACAGAGCAAGCACGCTATGCACCTTTAAGATTGGGGTTGAGTGTCCCGGCGATACGTTTGCACGACACGCCCTAGCAATGTCATGGGACTACGCGGAGGCGAACGCCGTGTCTGGACCCACTGGCTCTTTTGAAAGTATGGTCAAAAATACTGTTGCTGGCCTTTTATCGAATGGCGCGATCCCATGCGCCACTGGCAATGTTTTGCAGTCTGATGCCTCTCACCAATCGATCAGTGACTGCAAGGTCGTTTCTACCGACCCGCCCTATTACGACAACATCGGTTATGCCGACCTGTCGGACTTTTTTTACGTTTGGCTGCGCCGCTCGCTCAAGGCCGTCTTTCCCGAGCTCTTTGCCACGCTGGCCGTGCCCAAGGCCGAGGAGCTGGTCGCCACGCCTTACCGCCACGGCAGCAAGGAGGCCGCGGAAAAGTTCTTCCTCGACGGCATGACCCGCGCCCTGCAGCGCCTGGCCGAGCAGGCGCATCCGGCCTTTCCCGTCACCATTTACTACGCCTTCAAGCAGTCCGAAACCCAGGATGCCGAGGGCACCAGCAGCACCGGCTGGGAGACCTTTCTGGAAGCCGTGATTCGCGCGGGTTTTGCCATCACCGGCACCTGGCCGATGCGCACGGAACGTGAGAATCGCAAAATAAATCAGGGGGCTAACGCCCTTGCCTCCAGCATTGTACTGGTCTGCCGCCATCGCGCGGCCGATGCGCCGGTGGCCAGCCGCCGCGAGTTCCTGCGCGAGCTCGATGCCGCCCTCCCCGAGGCGCTGGAGGCCATGACCCGCGGTGGGGTCAATTCGCCGGTGGCGCCGGTGGATTTGTCCCAGGCCATCATCGGCCCGGGCATGGCCATCTTTTCCCAATACGCCGCCGTGCTCGAAGCCGACGGTAAGCCCATGGACGTGCGCGGCGCCCTGCGCCTCATCAATCGCTTTCTCTCGGAGGACGACTTCGATCCCGATACGCTTTTCTGTTTACAATGGTTTGAGCAGCGCGGCTGGGCCAGCGGCAAATACGGCGATGCCGACGTTCTGGCCCGCGCCGTGGGCACCAGTGTGGCCAGCCTGCAGCAACACGGGGTCGTGGAGTCGGGCCGGGGTGAGTTGCGGCTGCTGCGCTGGGCCGAGCTTGCCGAAGTCCAGCGCCCCCAGCGCGACAGCCCCGTCTGGAGCGCCCTCCACCACCTCATCCACGCCCTGAACCGAGGTGGCGAAAACGAAGCCGGCAATATCCTGGCCCACATCCCCGAACGCGCCGCCGCCATCCGTGCCCTGGCCTACCGCCTCTACACCCTCTGCGAGCGCCAGAGCTGGGCCGACGAAGCCCGCGCCTACAACGAACTCGTCACCGCCTGGAGCGGCATCGAGCAAGCCGCCAGCCGCACCGGCCACGCGGGTACGCAGATCATCTTCGACGTGTAAGGAGGCCTCTATGTGGTATGTCACGATCTCTCAAGATATTATGCCCGACAAGCGTGGAGACGGATGGGAAGAGTTGAAGATTGCTAGCGGTTCTGTGCAGTTCTTCCAAGATCCCATTCTCTCAGGATTCCGGGGCTACATGCTCGAGAGCAAAGGGTCTAGGTTATGGAAAATTCGTTTTTTTGAAGGTTCGGATTTTAAGGAAAGCTTGTTTGTACGTTTTTCTAGAACGGAGCCGGAAAAAGACAACGAACATTTATTCCAAGCTTTCTCGGATGAATTTTCTGGGGACACGCCAAGTCCAGATCAAGTGGAACGCGCTTCCCAGTGGTTGCGAGAATCAAACTCCATCCTCCTTAAGGATTATACCACAAAGAATGCAAATTATCTTTTCCTGGACGGTCACGGCCTAGCCACGTTCTCTAAAGGATCGAAGAGCAATTCTTCAGAAGATTGCCCTGCGCGCTTCCAAAGGTACATTATACTCCTGTGTCTCTGCGCGGCCTATAAGTTGCGCATAGAAAAACTCATAAACGAATTAGCCGAAGCCCAAGATGACTGCACAAAACTCAATGAGATAATCAAGAATGCATACAGATTTTCTGCCCGCCACTATTTTCGACATCCTGTGCGCATGAAGAATATAGAATTACCTTTTGTATGGGATGAAATCCGCGACCGCATGCGACTCCAAGAGTATTTCGATGAGTTTCTCTCGCAGGCGAGCGCACTGCATCACCTAGTGGCAGATGAAGAGCGAGAACGGCAGCGGGCGCATCAAGAGAAGCTGTCCAACCGGATGACTCTGGCCCTAGTCCTTCTTGCGCTGTTGACTCTTGTCGAATCGCTGCCGCTTGTTGGAGTGCATCAATGAATCTGCGACCCTGGCGAGAAATTGCCGTCCCTCACGAGGATGTGCTCCGCGGCACCTTTCAACAGGCCGAGTTTGCCGCGGACTTGTCGCGCGTACATGCGGGCACCGCGGCGCCGCATTACCAAGACCCCGCCCTCTTTTTTCAGCGCACTTTCACCACCGAAGGCATGCGCCTCTTGTTGGACTCCGTGGTCCGGCGCCTCGCGGGCAAAGGTGGTGATCCGGTCATCCAGCTACAGACCGCTTTTGGCGGCGGCAAGACGCATACCCTGCTGGCCGTCTACCACTTGGCCAAGGGGTTAGCGCCGGTTAGTGAACTGCCGGGAGTCGCGCCCATTCTCGATGCCGCCGGGATCAGCGAACTGCCGCGCGCCCGCATTGCTGTTTTGGACGGTGTCAAGTCTTCGCCCAATCAGCCCGTGGCGCACGATGGCGTGCTCGTACACACGCTCTGGGGTGACCTGGCCTGGCAGTTGGGCGGAGCGGAAGGATACGACTTGGTGGCCGAGGCCGACCGCTCGGGCACCTCGCCCGGCAAAGCCGTGTTGGAAACCCTCATCGCCCGCTACGCCCCCTGCGTCATTCTCATGGACGAGCTCGTGGCCTATGTGCGCCAGTTTGAGGAGGGTAAGAGCCTGAGCGGAGGCACCTTCGATTCCAATCTCTCTTTTGTTCAGGCCCTGACGGAGGCGCTCAAGGGCGTGCCTACCGCCGTGCTCTTGGCCTCGCTGCCGGAGTCGGACAAAGAGGCCGGAACCCAACGCGGTGTGCGTGCCCTGGAAGCCCTGGCCCACTATTTTGGTCGGGTACAGGCCTTGTGGAAACCCGTAGCCACCGAAGAGGCCTTCGAGATCGTTCGCCGACGTCTATTTACACCAATTGCTGATGGCGCAGCCCTGGATGCCGCCTGCCGCGCTTTTGTCGACTTTTACGACGATCATCGCGACGATTTTCCTCAGGAAGTGCAAGAGAGTCGCTATCTGGAGCGGATGCGGCGCGCCTACCCCATTCACCCCGAAATCTTCGATCGGCTTTACGAGGACTGGTCGTCCTTAGAGGGCTTCCAGCGGACCCGCGGGGTGCTGAAGATCATGGCCAAGGTCATTCATCGCCTCTGGAAGGACGGCAACAACGACCTGCTCATCCTTCCCGGCGGTCTACCGCTGTACGACCCCGATGTGCGTAACGAACTACTGTATTACCTGCCAGCGGGCTGGGACCCGGTCATCGAGCGCGATGTTGACGGAGAGCGGGCCGAAACCACAGAGATCGAAAGCCTAGACACCCGCTTTGGTAGCGTGCAGGCTTGTCGCCGTTGTGCCCGCAGCATTTTTCTCGGCAGCGCCCCGAGTACGGCAAACCAATCGGTGCGGGGTCTGGAACTCGAGCGGGTACTGCTAGGTGCGATGCAGCCGGGGCAGCAGACGGGGTTGTTCCGCGATGCCCTGCGCCGCCTGGGTGAGCGCTTGCATTACCTCAATCAAGGGAACCATCGCTTCTGGCTGGATACCCGCCCCAATCTCCGGCGCGAAATGGAGGAGCGCAAAAGGCGCCTCAGCGACCGGGAGGACGTGCTACCCACCCTCCGGGGCCAGCTGCAGAGCGCCTTGGGCAGGAATTTATTTCCGAGCGTGCATATCTTTGTCGACAGCAGCGACGTGCCCGATGATTGGGCGCTGCACCTAGTGGTTCTGCCTCCCGATGCTGCCCATCACCGCAACGGCCAGGGCAACGCCACCACCCGCGCCCTAGAAATCCTCAAAAAACGGGGGGAGCAACCGCGCTTCAAACAAAATCGTCTGATTTTTCTGGCGGCGGATCAAGATACCGTATTACGCCTCAAGGACCACGTGCGCTCCTTTCTGGCTTGGCGCAGTATCGTCGAGGATTACCAGCACAATCGTATCGTCCTCGACAACCTCACCGGCCAGCAGGCCATCGACAGCTCGCGGCAAGGCGAAGAAGTGCTGCGACGCGCGCTGCGCGAGTCGTATCGCTGGATCTTGGCTCCCGTTCAGCAGGCGCAACCGGGGAAGCCGCTTTCCGAGATACAATGGGAGGCCTTCGCCACCAACCCCGGCAATACGCGCTGGTCGGAAGAAATCGAGCGAGTGTTGGAAGAAAATGAGCTCGTCATTCGCAAGTGGGCGCCCATCCACCTTCGCACCATCCTGCGCAATTGGTTCTGGAAACCCGACCATCCGGCCGCCAATGCGGCAAGCGTCTGGCAGCAATGTTGCCAGCAGCTCTATCTGCCGCGCCTGGCCGACGATCGGGTGTTCTTTCAGGCCATTGCCGCCGGTGCAGGAGATCCCGAGTTCTTTGCCATCGCGCAGGGGCAAGAAGACGGTCGCTACGTTGGTCTCGTGCTGGGCAAGCCTACCGTTCCCATTTTCGATACTGCGCTGCTGCTCGTCGAGCCGGCCGCTGCCGCCGAATACCAACGCGCACACATGCCTACAGCGCTCACTACCGGTGACGGGGTTTACATGGCTCCAGAGCCGGGGGCTCAGCCCACTCCGGGGGTCGAGGAAGGCAGTCATCCGCAAAGTTACCCAACTACCCCTTCCGAAACAGCGGCAAAATCGCGCAAGACCCGATTCCACGGCAGCATGGAAATCGACCCGCTTCGTGCCAAACAGCAATTTTTGGATCTCGTGGATGAGGTGCTGCAGCACTTTACGCTAGATCCCAATATCCATCTGAGCATTTCCGTAGAAATTCAGGCACGGTCAAGCAACGGCTTAAGTGAGAGCTTACAACGTATAGTTCGGGAAAATAGCCGGGTACTACGGTTCAAGCACGCAGAATTCGAGGAGGAGTAGTCTCTGGAAACATGAGAAGCCATAGCGCCACAAGCGGGCGTTTTAGGTAAGATCCCTCAGTTTTCCATTCCTGCAAAACGCCAAAGCTGCGACTATGGGTGCTGCCCTCCTGTGGTACCCTGGGCCATA
>DDOU01000147.1:7425-7561 GCA_002341825.1 Candidatus Igneacidithiobacillus taiwanensis
GCCGGCCCTGACCCAGGAGCTGCTTTTTTCGCTGTTTTTGCCGGGGCTGATTTTTGAGGCGGCTTTTCATTTGCCGGCCCGCGAGCTGTGGCGGGAACGCCTCAATGTGCTGGGCTTGGCGGTGCCTGGGGTGCTC
>DDOU01000156.1 GCA_002341825.1 Candidatus Igneacidithiobacillus taiwanensis
CGAAGATGGCGTGCAGGCTTTGCAAAAACTGCAGAGCCAAAACTTTGACTTGGTTGTCTCCGACTGGAACATGCCGAACATGCAGGGCATCGACCTGCTCCGCGCCATCCGCGCCGATGCGCGGCTGCGGCAGATTCCGGTGCTCATGGTGACTGCCGAAGCCAAGCGCGAGAACATCCTCGAGGCCGCGCAAGCCGGGGTCAACGGCTATATCGTCAAACCCTTTACCGCCGATACCTTGCGCGAAAAGCTCGATGCCATCTTCAAGCGCCTGCAGGCAGCGCAGGGAGCGGCAAAATGAACGGGCAACCTGCCGAACGCTCGCTCAACGAAATCGACTTGCTTTTGCGCGAGGGCCTGCGGCGTATCGCCCAGACCGCCGAAACCGACTTGCAGGGCGCCCAAGACCCTTTGGAAGAGGCCTTGCGCCTCACCGAAGAGCAAACCATGGCGACCCTCGCCGCCGCCGAACTCGCGCAAAGTGCTGTGCAGGAGATTCGCGCGGCCCACGATACCTTCATCGATGCCCAGCTTGCCCAAATCGAGCAGGCCCTGAGCCGCATCGTTGCCAGCCAGCAGGGGCAGGACCTTGCCGGTCAGCGGCTGAAAAAAGCCATCACCCTGCTCCGTGCCGTCGAGAGCCGAATTAGCCAAACCCTAACGGAAATCGGCTTGGAGGGAGGGGCGCAGATGACCATGCCAGCGGCTGGGCCAGATATTGACCAGGGTGAAGTCGATGCCCTCCTCGCGGAATTGGGAATCTGACCATGGACGCCGAGATTCTGCAGGACTATCTGCCAGAGGCGCGAGAGCTGCTGGAGAAGGCCCAGGAGGAAATTCTCCGCCTCGAGAGTTGTCCCGACGACGAACAGCTTCTTGCTAGTCTGTTCCGGGCTTTTCATACCCTGAAGGGCGGCGCCGGATTTCTCGATGCCCAGAATCTGGTCGACTGGACCCACCATCTCGAGGATCTCCTCGACAAGCTGCGCTGCAAACAACTGCGCGCAAACTCGGCAACCATCGATGCCATCCTGCGCGGCCTCGATGTTATCGAGGGTATGCTGCAGGAACTGGCGCAAGGGCAATACCCCAGTCCTGGCCCGGCGGAGCTCGGTGCCCGTATCCAGGCCATTGCCGCCGCAGCAGACAGCGCTACCGAATGCCCGCCAACTACGCCCGCGCCAGCAACGGAAGCCGCGAGCGGGGAGATTTATGTGCAGCAGCGCGAGCAGGCGGATGGCACCACCGGCGTGTATGTCGCGCCGCCAACGGCCGCGGATGAAATTACGCCCGAAGAATTTGAGGCCGTACTCGATCAACTCTACGGCACTCAGGCTCCCGGCCTAGCCGCCAGCGACGCGAGCGACGACATCACCGAGGCCGAATTTGAACAAGTGCTCGACCAGCTCTATGGCAGTGGGGCACCGGGTGTTACCATGGCCAGCGTCCAGCCAACGGCCGAGGCCGCCAAGGAAGAGAGCAAGGCGGCAACCCCAGTCGCGCACCCGACAAGCGCTGCCTCCGACGTAGAAAATACCCTCCGCGTCGATGCCACCCGCCTGGATGCGGTCATGAATCAGGTGGGCGAATTGGTGTTGCTGCGCAATCGCCTCAACTCTGCCATTAGCGGTCTGCTCGAAGAAAATGAGGATCTTAGCCGCATCGCGCGGGAAATGGATCTTAGTGTCAACGATTTGCAGGTCAACGCCATGCGCCTGCGCATGCAGCCCTGCAAGCGGATCTTTCAGCAACTGCCGCGGGTGGTACGCGATGCCTCTCGACAATTGGGCAAGCAGGTGCGCCTCGAGCTCCAGGGAGAGGATGTCGAAATCGACAAAGGGGTAGTGGATGCCCTGTCCGGCCCCATGACCCATCTCATCCGCAATAGTCTCGATCACGGTATCGAGCTGCCGGAGCAAAGGCGACTGGCACAAAAACCGGAGCAAGCCACTATCCGGGTCCGCGCCATCCATCTCGGCGACAAGGTACGCATCGAAGTCAGCGATGATGGCCGCGGCATTGATCACCAAGTCGTCGTGCAAAAGGCGCTCGAGAAGGGCCTGCTCAGTACCGAGCAGGCCGCTCGTCTGTCGGAACAAGAAGCCCTCGAACTGATCTTCCGGCCGGGTTTCTCTACCAAGGAGCAAGCCACAGAACTCTCCGGCCGCGGTGTGGGCATGGATGTGGTCAAGGAGACGGTGCGCAAGCTCCGCGGGCGGCTCGAGCTGCAGACCCGACTCGGCGTTGGCACCACGATTGCGATGGAATTTCCCCTTACCCTCGCCATCCTGCCGGTACTGTATGTGCGGCTGCGGCGCGCCAATTACGCCCTGCCCATTAGCGCCATCGAGAGCCTACTCGAAGTCGAGGAAGAGCGAATCCATCGCATGCAGGGGCGCAGTGTATATCACCTCGACGACGGTCAAATTCTGCCGATTGTCGATCTTGGCGCCCTGCTGCACCAGCGCCCCCTGCGCCTCGGCAGCGAGGCGGTCGAAGGCGTGCTTACCGACCGTGCCTTGCTGTTGGTATCGGAGGTGCGCAGCAATGAAGACTCGGTAATCAAACCTCTCGATTTTCTCGCCGACAATCACTGGTACCAGGGTGCCACCATTTCGGGGCGCGGCGACGTAGTGCTGATCCTCGATCCGCAGGCCCTGAGCAGCCAAAGCAGCACGCAGGGAGTATCAAGCCATGACTAATGTGCGCTTGATCATGGATGTCATCGACGCTTCTTTTACCGCGCGCCGCGACATCGAGCGCGCCCTGCGGGAAATCGACCGCCGCGCCCTCAATGCCATGGTTCTGGTCAAGAAGCATGGCAATCGCCTCGCCGGCTACGGCGTCGTTGCCCAAGCCTTCCGCGAGCGCGCTGCCGTTTTGCGCGAATCCGCCTCCCATCTGCAGGAAAACATCGCACCGCTCATCGAGGCGCAAATGCGCATCCTGCAGCACCAGCGCCTGCTCGAAAACTACCGGCAACTCAACAACAACAGTGTGAGCAAACCCTGCCCCGGACTGCTGCGCGCCTACGAACAGTGGAGTGCCTTGGTAGAGGAAGAAAGCAAAAATGCCAACGCCATCCGCCAGCTGCTGCTGGAAAAAGTGCAGTTACTGCAGGAGGGCGTCGAGGCGCAGGAATATGTAGTGACCAGCGCGCGCATTGAAGCCGCCCTTGCCGAGGCGAGCGGCGCCCCGCTGGTGCAGGTTTCTCGCGACATGGGCGAAGCCGTGCAGATCGTTGCCCGCGCTATTCGCCATTACCGCCAACAATTGGAGCGACTGCAAGATGAAAGCATCGAAAGTCTTTGAAAACAAGGATCACCGTTGGTGGATCCTGCATGACCAGCAGGAGAATCGCGTCATCGATTCGAATGTGTACGTCATGGAGTCGAAAGGACAGGCCATGCTCTTCGACCCCGGCGGTTTCGAGATTTTTCCCCAGGTCTTTGCCGCCCTCGTCGAGGCCGTACAGCCAGCGAGTATTCAGGCAGCCTTTGTCTCCCACCAGGATCCCGACATTGCATCGAGCCTGCCCCTTTGGCACGCCTGCAACCCGAGCATGCAGTGGTATATTCCGAGCCTTTGGGAGGGCTTCATTCGCCACTATGGCGCCCTCGATGCCCCTTTTCGCAAGATTCCCGATGGCGGTGAAGATAT
>DDOU01000004.1 GCA_002341825.1 Candidatus Igneacidithiobacillus taiwanensis
GGCGCAGCTCCAGCCACACGCGCAGAGGGGGGTGTTTTTCGGATCAGGAGTGGGCATCGAGAATAGGAATACCGTATGCGGTTAATTGATGGTCGGCGGTAACCAACTGTAAGCCCTCCACGATCGCCTGTGCGACCAGCATGCGATCAAAAGGATCCCGATGATGCAGGGGTAGTCGTCCCGCCAGCTCCGCATGCGCTATCTGTATCGGAAGACCCAAAAAACTGGCCTCCAACAAAACGTCTTGCAGATTTTCGGGAGCCTCCAATTTCCCCATGGCTCGTTTGATGCCAATTTCCCAAAAACTCGCGGCAGAGACAAAGACAGGATTTTCGACCCGAGCAATTTCGGCACGAGCACGCTCCCCAAGCGCAGCATCATTTGCCAGCCACCAAAGAAACGCGCGCGTGTCCAGCAACAGATGGCTCACCAGTTCTCGAACTCCGCCAAAATCTCCTCGCTGCTTTGGTCAAAATCTGGCGCCATACGAATTTTCCCTTCGAGCAGACCCGGGCGACGCTGCCGGTTTTCGATAGAGGTAGGGACAAGACGCACTACCGGCACCCCAGCCTTGGCGATGAGCACGGTTTCGCCGGCCAGCGCACGCTCTACGAGTTTGGAGAGCTGGGTCTTCGCCTCGTACATGTTCACCTTCAGCATAGTACCCTCGCCCTAGTCAAGCGTTGGCCAACTATACGTGCGCGCGTTGGGTAGGGCAAGTGCCCGGCTAGGCTGCGCCAATGCCTGGGTGGCAGCAGTTCGGCGTCTGCAACCGATTGGCAAGATTCATTAGGCTCAGCTATTTTTACGAGAAGCTTATCGACCCCTATGAAGCAAGAATGATGGTCACGACGGCAACCCTATCCAGCAACTACCAGATATCCATTCCGAAGGTGGTGCGCGAGGAACAGCATTGGCAAGCTGGGCAGAAGTTCGTATTTATCCCCAAAGGAAAGGGCGTACTGGTAATGCCTGTACCTGAGGCAGAGGAGCTTGCTGGCATCGCTCGCGGATCACGCACCAGAGCTTTGCGTGACCGAGCGGATCGGTTCTAGTGGCCACTACGCCATGTGTAGTCGATACTTCGGCGTGGGTGGAGTGGTTGGTCGGTACCAAATTGGGCAAGTAGGTGGCCACGCACTTCCCGGAAAAGCCACAGTGGATCGTTCCCACTCTGGTGCAGTTTGCGCTCTCGAAGTGGTTGTTGCGCGAAGTTGGCGAAGAGAAAGCCGACCAGGTGATTGCCTTTTCCCAACAGTGCGTGGTCGTACCCCTCGATACCCGCATCGCGCTCCCGGCCGTCGAACTACATCGAGAATACAAATTAGCAACCGCCGATGCCATCGTCTATGCGACCGCACGTCACCACAGTGCAAGCCTACTCACCTGCGATGCACATTTTCGAGGGCTCCCCAACGTGACACTCTTCGACAAGACCAGCCCGAAGGATTTTGGATGACACCACTCCTCGGCCCGCGGTAACCAGCCCCGCGCGCTTTACCAGCATTTTCCTTTTTGCTGCTCCCAGGCCCAGGCGTGGGCGATGATGGTATCGAGCTCGGCGTACTGGGGCTGCCAGCCCAGGGTCGAGCGGGCTTGTTGGCTGTCGGCAACGAGGATGGCGGGGTCGCCGGGGCGACGCGCTTCGGCGCGAACGGGGATATCCTTACCCGTAACCCGGCGCGCGGTGTCGATGACTTCCTGCACCGAAAATCCCAACCCATTGCCCAGGTTGAGGGCAAGGCTCGCGCCGCCGTCGAGCAGATGTTCGAGGGCCAAGAGATGGGCGCTGCAGAGGTCCCAAACGTGGATGTAGTCGCGGATGCAGGTGCCGTCGGGGGTATCGTAGTCGCTACCAAAGACGGCAATCTGCGGCCGGCGGCCGCTTGCCGCCTGCAGCACCAGGGGAATCAGGTGGCTTTCGGGATCATGGCGCTCGCCGAGTTCGCCTTCGGGGTCGGCGCCCGCGGCATTGAAGTAGCGCAGACAAACGGCGCGTAGGCCCTGGCTGCGGCCGAGGTCGCCGAGCATCTCCTCGACCATGCGCTTGGAGCGCCCATACGGGTTGATGGGCCGGGTGGGATGCGCCTCGTCGATGGGGGTGTACTCGGGTTCGCCAAAGATGGCAGCGGTGGAGGAGAAGAGAAAGCTGCGCACCCCATGGCGGTCCATGGCGTCCAAGAGGTTCAGGGTGTTGGCGACATTGTTGCGGTAGTAGCGGGCGGGGATTTGCATCGACTCCCCCACTTGGCTCAAGGCCGCAAAGTGCAGCACCGCGGCAAAGTGCTGTTCGCCAAAGAGGCGGTCGAGCAGGGCGCTGTCGGCCAAGTCGCCCTCCACCAGGGTGCCGTAGCGGGCGGCGTCGGCAAAGCCGGTGCAGAGGTTGTCGAGCACCACCACGCGGTGGCCGGCCTGCGCCAGCATCTTGACCATGTGCGAGCCGATATAGCCCGCCCCGCCAACAACGAGAATCGGGTCTTTCATGCTGCGGCCCTGAGCTGGGTTCCGGTGGCTGGGCACAGGCGCTTACGGTAGTGGTGCATCTCATTCTTCCTGAGCTAACGAGTTATTGGGCAGGGCTTGGGCACGAGGGTAGTGAGGGGCGGCGGCAGCGTCAAGGTGGCGTATGAGTCCACCACTTTTGGCACGGGCAGACGGCACTGATCGAGTTTGCCGGGGGTGCAGGGTAGACGGTAGGCGACGATGGGCATGTGATACTGGCTCCTATGGGTGCAGACACGGGTCTTGCTGCCGCTGCAGTCGACATTCATACCCAATGCATCGGCAGCAGCCCAAGACTGTAAGGAGGGCAGGAGGGAAGGCAGGCGCTTGGGATCACGCACAAAAAGGCGAATCCGCGCCTCTGCAGGCAGGCGACTCTCGCCCGCTGCTTGCTTGTAGAGTCCATCCACAAGGGCTAGGGCTAGGACTTTGCCATCTGGTCCGCTGAAGACCGCGGTCTGCAGCTGCGCGTTATGAGGCTCGAAACCCCAACTCAGTGTCAGGTTCTCCGGCAAGAAAGCGCGAGGTAGAGGACTGATACTCAGGCCACGAATACTGCGCGCCTCGAGGGTTTCCGTGGGACCGAGAGGTAAGCCGCGATCCTTGCCGAAAAAGTCAAGCAAAGCCTCACGGCCAAGCTGCGGACCAGTGAATTGTCGCTTGGTACTCGAGATCTGTCGTAATCGATTGCGCATGACCTGAACCACACAAGGACCCTTGTCGCCGCAGGCCAACAGCCCATGCTCGAAGTCTTGTTGATCCTTCAGGAGTGCCCGACAGTAGGACGTCCCTCTCCCAGCCTGTTGCAAGTCCTCCCAGAAAGAGACCGTGAGCGTGGACTGAAGAAGTGGAGGGTTGTCCGTCCAGTCCTTTGGCTTAGTAGGTGCGGATGACCTCACAGACCCTCTGCCAAGGTGACTGCGGGTTTTGCCGACAGCGTGCCGAAATCCAATCGTCGGTATAGGTCGACTTTGCCAAGGCCGGGCAGTCGTCCATAGCGCGGCTCGGAATCTCGGCCAGGGCAAAGGGGGTCGGCAATACCACCAGAAACAGGGGAAAAAGCCAGCGATACGCTCGCAACAGAGGATGGAACGACATGGGTGTTCTCCTTGCGGGCTCATTCATTGCGAAAAACGCTCTAAAGGCACTGCAACAGGCGGGTGCTCGATGACCGGTAGTCGGCAACTCGGGCGATTGGGATGCTTGCAGCCCAGGTCGTACGCCTCCATGGGCGGGCGGCTTGCCTGCTTGGCTTGGCTGCAAAGCTCTGCATCTTTGCCTTTGCAGTCGAGGTTGAAGCCGAGGAGATCCGCCAGGGTCCAGCTGTAGATGACGGGCAAGAGCTTGCCCAATTCACCTGCACTGCGCACATAGATACGCAACCGACCGGAGTATGTACCCCCTTCAGAACGCCAGGCGCGGTAGACATCGTCTGCCGTCACCAATGCCGCAATCTTGCCCTGGGGATCGAGCACACCCAAGGTTTGCACCGTAGCTTGATGCGGCTGGAAGCCCCATTGCAACTGGTAGCCGTTATCTAGGGTGGCCTGCCGCAGGGGATAGATCGCTAACCCGGCAAGGAGCCTTTGGTACAACGGCCGTCCCTCGGGTGTTTTCCAGGCGCGGGTGAGGCGCTGCATCTCCTCGACGGGGAAGGGCTGCTCGACTTTTCGGCGCTGGGCCATGAGCTCTTCATTTCGCGCCTGCTCAACATCGCCGATGCAAACGATATTCTTGCCGCAGCGATCCCGCCGATCCAGAAAGGCTTTTTGTTCGGCGATGACCCGCTGTTGCGCCACACTGCCCATGGGAAGATCGCGTAGTAGCCGCTCATAATTTCCTTGGGTGTGGCCCCAAAAGGAGATGGCATTAGTTATCGGGTTTTCAGTATGACCGTCCCAAGGTGGCGCGTGGTGAAGAGCGTCGCACATCACTTTGATGGATGGCCGTTGTGGACGGTCTGGAAAACACGTCAAATAATCATCGGAGGTATAAGGGAATTCACCGGCAGCTAGTGCGGTGCCTGCGGCATATAGCAGGATGAAGCCAAGCCCTGCAGCGGCAGCTTTTTGCTTCGGTGATCGCCACGTTATCCCTTTCTTTCTCCAACCGCGCGCTGTGTGACATAGCATATACCCTGCCTTTTCCATTTCATGTACTTACGCTTCGCTCAATCATGTTTTTACGATTTCGTATATGCCATTGGTTGTTTTAGCGCCATGGGGAAAGGGGCCAGAGCCAGAAAGATGCCAAGGCTTGCGGGCATTACGATGCTTCCTTCTTCCATCGAAATTTGTGCAGCGTCTGCATAAGGGCTTGCGTAAAATTGAGGGACAGGGTTTGGTTAGGGTTGCTGCACTGGTAGCGCCGAGTCTTGCCGCCCTGCGACTGCTCGTAGATGGAGGCACCGCGCAGGGGGTCGATGAGAGTGATGCTCTGTTTTTGGCTGGTAAAGCGCAAACTGGCATCGCCATTGGAGTCGGATTCGTAATGTAGCCCAAGGCTGGGCTGGCCCCCGTCGATTATCACACGCTCTTTGCCGGATGTTTCTGCCTCTCGCACCGCCAACCGGGCTGCGCCTGTACCCTGCCGTGCGAGACACAGCACTATGGTTCGCTTTGGCAATGTGCACTCCCAGAGCGTCAACGCTTTTGTTCCGCAATAGCGATTTTTGGGAAGATCGTCTGCCGGTATCGGGGGAAGTCCCTTCGTTCGAGATGTTGCGGCGGCCGAGGGGTTCGGCGCCGCAAGTGTCGTAACGTAATTTGCTGTCTGCGGAGCAGGGTGGATCAAACTGTTCATTTGATCCTTTGGTAAATGAGGAAGCCGTCTACATAATATTGTATCAACATACCCCCGCGGGTGGGCTCTAAAAAGAAGGCAGTGTCGCGTTTTCCTTCACATCGATTGGCAAACCCGATAAGAAGCCATTGCGAGTCTTTCCTGCTTTCGGAAAAATCTGGGCTAAATATTGGTTCTAGAGCCTTTAGCCGCTCGGCACTCAAGGGTTTGCCATTCCAGGTCTTCAGTCGACCACTTTTGAGCTCTTCTAGAGCAGTATCATCTTCGGTGAGATATCCACCCGTTTGTGACCATCCGATCTGGTTATAACCTGTCGGCGGAATTTCGAGAGGAAGCCAGCGAATGATATCTGCCGCTGCCTTGGCAGGCGTGCAGCCATCGGTGCCGTATTCAAACATCAGCACCTTGGGATCTTTTCCGTCCAGCACGATGCGGCCGGTTTTGCCCAGCACCTCCTCGGGGGCGTCTTTCGCCAAAACCCCAAATCCATAGGTTGCAATCACACGCCACTCGCCGGCAACCAACGCCCGAATGGCTGCCGTGTCTTTGGGGTTATTCACAATTTTCTGGACGATGGGTTGGACTGGGATTGACGGATGCCAACCGTTGTCATCCGGGGTTGCCGCACTCGACAACCCAGGAGTGAGGCACAA
>DDOU01000126.1:0-1387 GCA_002341825.1 Candidatus Igneacidithiobacillus taiwanensis
TTCTGCGCTACCTGCGCAAGCCCAATGCCAAGTTTTACGCGCCGTCCCCTGCCGGCGCGGCACGCTAGCAAGCACTTCTATTGCTTTAGCGACACGCCTTGGTCTATAGTTCGCATCCTCTTACCAAAGAGACTCGCTCCCATCGTCTAGTGGTCTAGGACACCGGCCTCTCACGTCGGTAACAGGGGTTCGAACCCCCTTGGGAGCGCCACCTATTTCTTCTGTAGCAGTCAGTTGCCCACCTTGGGTTACTTCGCCCTTCTGTGCTAGCGTGCCCACTCCGCTAGCTACAAGAGAGGCACAATGAAATTCCAAGTAAAGACGCTCCTCGCGTCGCTATGGATTCTGACATTTCCTACGTTGAGCATGGCCGCCGCCAGCCATCCCCAGGGCTTTAGTGGCAATCTTGGCCTAGGCTTTAGCAGCAGCACGGGTACCAGCCAGGCTCTTAGCCTGAATACCGCCGGCGAGCTCTATTGGCTTCGCGGTCCGTGGTCGAACGAGAGCAATCTCGCGTACAACTATGCGCGCAGCGATAGCGAAGTCTCCGCAGATCGATTGGCACTCGGAAACAGCACCCGGTACCTGTTCGGCAAGAATACCTATGCCTTCGGGAGCGTCGATTATGTGCGTAATCACTTCGATGGCTATTACTATCGTGTCGATGAATATGCCGGCCTTGGCCACTATCTCTACCCGGCCGAAAACATGCGGCTGGCCTTACAGGCGGGCGTCGGTGCGCGCGAGGCTCATCGCATTGGCTATGCCTCCGAAGTCGATCCCCTTGCCCGGCTGTCGGCCAAATATCGTTGGCAAATCAGCAAGGGAGCCAAACTGACGGAAGCCGTGGATGCGGTGCTGGTTCGCAGCGGTGCCAACACCTATCAGTCCTTGCTGGCCCTCGATACCCCGCTACTGGGTAGCCTGGGGATGCGCTTTTCCTTTTTGGCGACCTACAATGCGCAGGTGGCCACAGGGTACAAACCCTTCAATACCCTGACCGCCGTCAATTTGGTCTACCATTTTTGAGGAGTAACGACATGCGCCACTCAGGACGCGCTGCCAACGAACTGCGCAGCATCCAAATCGAACGCGGATTCACCAAACATGCCGAGGGTTCGGTGCTGATCAGCTTTGGCGACACGCGGGTGCTCTGCACCGCCAGCGTCGAGGAAAAGACGGCGCCCTTTTTACGCGGCTCCGGCCAAGGCTGGATTACCGCCGAATACAGTATGCTGCCGCGGGCAACCCAAAATCGAACCCAGCGCGAAGCAGCAAAAGGCAAAATTGGCGGGCGTACCCACGAGATTCAGCGGCTGATTGGGCGTAGTCTGCGCGCTGCGGTCGATCTGAAGGCCTTGGGCGAACGCAGCATCTGGCTCGACTG
>DDOU01000126.1:1417-2149 GCA_002341825.1 Candidatus Igneacidithiobacillus taiwanensis
GCCCTTGCCGACGCCATCGATGGCTTGCTGCAGCGCGGCCTGCTCACCAGCAATCCGTGGCGGCATTGGATCGCGGCGGTCTCCGTTGGCATCTTGGCAGGAACCCCCATCCTCGACCTCGACTACCTGGAAGACAGCAGCGCCGATGTCGACATGAATTTGGTCATGACCGACGATGGTCGCTTCGTAGAATTGCAGGGAACCGCCGAGGGTACGCCCTTCGACGCCAATCACATGGCCGACATTCTGCTGTTGGGGCACAAGGGCATTAGCGAACTCATTGCCTTGCAAAAGCGTGAGTTCCCATCATGGTGAGGCGCATCGTGCTTGCCAGCCGCAATCCCGGTAAGCGACGGGAAATAGAGCCTGCCTTTCAATCCCGCGGTTGGGAGCTCCTCGACCTCGATCATCTAGGCCTAGAAAGCCCGGAGGAAACGGCAACGACCTTTGTCGAGAATGCCTTGCTCAAGGCGCATCACGCAGCCAAGCAAAGCGGTCTGTGGGTGCTCGCCGAGGATTCGGGGCTCTGCGTGCCAGCTCTGGGTGGCCGGCCGGGTGTGTACTCGGCACGTTTTGCGGGCGACGAAGCCAGCGATGCCGCCAACAATGCCCAACTTTTGGCAGAGATGCACAGCCTCGCAGGCCCCGATCGCAACGCCTATTTTGTTTGTGTGATGGTCCTGCTGCACGGGCCCGAAGATCCCCTGCCGGTGATCGGTACGGGCCGGTGGG
>DDOU01000126.1:2239-3622 GCA_002341825.1 Candidatus Igneacidithiobacillus taiwanensis
AAAAATCGCATCAGTCACCGCGCCCAGGCTTTGGAATCGGTGTTGCGCGAACTGTAATGGTACGATTCAAACTTCCCAGCCGCGCTCGGCCAGGAGTTGCTTGAGACGGTTCAGTGCGCGTGCCTGAATCTGGCGAATCGCCTCGCGACTGACGCCCAGGCGCTCCGCCACCTCTTCCAGCGTCATCGGTTTATCGCCATGTAGGCCGAAGCGGCAGATCATCACTTCCCGCTGTTTGACATTGAGCTCGAGCAGAAAACTCTGTAAGGCACGCGCGCAGGCGTTCTGATCATATCGCTGTGCGGGAGACGGCACGTCATCGGCAATATGATCCATGCGCGTCATTCCCTCGTACAGTTCGTCTTCAAGAGAAGATACGCGAATATCAGCGAAATCAAGGGCGCGCACCGTGCTTTCACGTACCCCCATGGATTCGGCGCGCTTGCGTGTGCGCTCCTTTTGATCGACGGTTTCTTCCTTTTCCTCTTGACCCATTGCGTGCAGGGATTTGGCTAGATAGTCGGGCAGACGAATGAATCGTGAGCGGATCAGGGCACGCTGCATGGCCTCGCGAATCCACCACGTGGCATAGCTGGAAAAGCGCGTGCCCATCCCCTCGCGAAAGCGCTCGGTGGCGCGCATGAGGCCGGTAAAGCCCTCTTGCACCAAGTCGTCTTGGGTTAGCCCTTTGTTACGGTAGGCGCGGGCAATGGACTGCACCAGGGGAATATGGGCTGAGGTCAAACAGGCTCGGGCCGATTCGTCGCCCTCGCGCAAGCGAGCCAGGAGCAGGGTCTCTTCTTCCGCGCTCAAAAAAGGACTCGATTGCTCTGCCGGAAATTCTTCTACGCCAATCTGCGGGCTCGATGCCAAAGGGAACTCAGGGATCTCTGCCCCGGCAATCCCTACATCCCTCTTTTTTGTGCTACGTGCTTTGCCCATGGAGCCCCCGTGCTTTTTCGAGCGAAACTAAAGAAGTAATCGCTAACGTATTAATTCAAAAAATTTTTACTATGCCAATGATATGCGCAGCGAGCAGCTCAATGTCAAGATCCCGTCACCGCATACTCACAAGCAATCTACTCGAGCACATCACACAAGTCTTTGACTCATCAGCTGCCAGCGAGTATGCTTTGGCGCCTCTGGACTGACCTTTTTGGAGAGGAACCGCTTTTCATGCCAACCATTCGCATCAAAGAGAATGAACCCTTCGAAGTTGCCCTGCGCCGTTTCAAGCGCTCCTGCGAAAAAGCGGGCGTGTTGACGGAGGTGCGCCGTCGGGAGTTTTACGAAAAGCCCACTGAGGAGCGCAAGCGTAAGGCTGCGGCAGCACGGAAGCGGGCGCTCAAGCGGATGCGTCGGCAGCAATTGCGTTTGGTGCGG
>DDOU01000015.1 GCA_002341825.1 Candidatus Igneacidithiobacillus taiwanensis
GCGCGCGCTGGGCTTGCCGCAACCAAGGTCCATCCCAAGAGGCCATCAGGGCGCTTCCTCCGGGGGCAAATCTGCCTGCGCCGCAAGCCAGGGGTCGAAGGCCGATAGCCGTGCCTCCACCTGCATGGGCCGTTGGTAGCGACCATCGCGAAAAACGAAGAGCGCAGGTAGATGGTAGACATCGAATTCTTGGGCGAGGCCCATCTCGATGCCGGCATCGGCTTCCCAGACCTGCAGATCGCTGCGACGCTGCTCCCACTCGCTGAGCAGACGGCGCCAGATTTTGCAACTATGGCAGCCTGCCGAGCTGAAAAAGAGAATGACCCATCCCTTTTGCCCCGCCATGCGTTGCCAAAACCCGAGTTCGGAGACCCGCTCCATCGTCAACAGCCGATGCGCGGACAGCCGTTGCCGCCCCATGTATGCATGGGTCAAGTATAGCATGGACAATACTCAGCGCTGCAGTTCCCGCTCCAACGCGCGGCGGTTGGGCAAATGCGCATCGAGCAAGGCATAAAAGCGCTGATTGTGATGGCGCTCGCGTAAATGCGCGCATTCATGGGCAACCACATAGTCGATGCAGTCCAGGGGTTTTTCCACCAAGGCCACGCGAAACCAGAGTCGGCGGGCGACGGTATTACAACTGCCCCAACGGGTGCGCATGCGACGAATGCCCCAGGCGGCAACTTCGACGCCCAAAGTTTCTTCCCAACGCGCGATCATTGCCGGCAAAAGGCGCTCCAACTCCCGCCGTTGCCAGGCCTCGAGGAGCAGTTGCTGCGCCTCGCGGCTGGTGTCGCCGGGGCAGTAAAGGTTCAGAAGATTACCGTCCCGTTCCACCCGCGCCCTGCCCTCGTGCGGGTGAAGCTGGAGATGCAACACTTCGCCCAGGTGCAAAAAACTGGCGGCATCGCGCGTGCGCGCCTGAAGAAGGCTGCGCTGCTCGTGAATCCAGGGAAGCTTCTCGACAATAAAGCGGCGCAGCAAAAATTCCGGGAAGTACCAGGGGCAGGCAAGCCAAACCTCACCGTCGGCATCGAGCTGCAGGCGCAGGCTCTTGCGCTGTTGGCGGCGGTAGTGACAACGAAGCCCAGCCACCTCTAGCGACTGGGCTTCTGCGCGGTGCTTCTTGGGCATGGCGCCGCGCCTTCCCTATAACTGCGGGTGCTCGCTGCTCGGCGCCTGCAAGCGATTCAGGGCCGATACATAGGCCTTGGCACTGGCCACGACGATATCCGTATCGGCACCCTGCCCGTTCACGATGCGACCATCGGTAGACTGCAGCCGCACCGTGACCTCGCCTTGGGCATCCGTGCCCGTGGTGATGGCGTTCACCGAGTAGAGCAGGAGTTGCGCACCACTGCCCACTATCTCTTCGATAGCCTGAAAAGTAGCATCGACCGGGCCGCCGCGGGTTACGGCAGCGGTCTTTGGTACCCCATCCACCCAGAGTTCTACCTTGGCTTCGGGATGCGTTCCCATTTCCGAACAAACCCGCAGATAACCCAAACGGTACCGATCGCGGCTGTCTTGCTGGGCATCCTCGTTGACCAAGGCTTGCAGATCTTCATCGAAAATCTCCGCCTTGCGGTCTGCCAAATCCTTAAAGCGGGCAAAGACCTGGTTCAGGGCCTCGCCGTCGAGCTTGATGCCCAAGTTTTCCAGCCGCGCCCGCACCGCTGCCCGCCCCGAGAGTTTCCCTAGGGTCATGCGATTGGCCTCCCAACCCACATCCTCGGCGCGCATGATTTCATAGGTTTCGCGCTGCTTGAGAACGCCATCCTGGTGAATGCCCGACTCGTGCGCAAAGGCATTGGCGCCAACAATGGCCTTGTTGGGCTGCACCGGAAAGCCGGTGATGGTAGACACCAGTTTGCTGGTGGCAACAATCTGACGGGTGTCGATGCGCGTGTCGCAGGCAAAAACATCGCCGCGGGTGCGCACGGCCATGACGATCTCCTCGAGGGCAGCGTTGCCAGCTCGCTCGCCAAGTCCGTTGATGGTGCATTCCACCTGCCGCGCCCCGTTGGCCACTGCCGCCAGAGAATTGGCCACGGCCAAACCTAGGTCGTTGTGGCAGTGGACGGAAAATACCGCCTGATCGCTGTTGGGGATGCGTTCGCGCAAGGTCGCAATGAGGCGGCCGAAGCGATCCGGCAGGTTATAGCCCACGGTGTCGGGAATGTTGATGGTGCGGGCACCGGCGGCAATGGCAGCCTCGATCACCCGGCAGAGGAAATCCTCCTCCGAACGGCCGGCATCCTCCGGGGAAAATTCGACATCGTCACAGAGACTGCGCGCGAGCGTTACCGCCGCTACCGCTCGCTCCAGGACTTCGTCGGGGCGCATGCGCAATTTGGCCTGCATATGGATGGGGCTGGTGGCAATGAAGGTGTGAATACGCCCTGCCGCCGCGGGCGCCAAGGCCTCACCAGCGCGGCGGATATCCTCTTCGCGAGCCCGCGCCAAACCGCAAATGCGGCTTTCGCGGATGTTTTCGGCAATGGCGCGTACTGAGGCAAAATCCCCTGGGCTTGCCGCCGGAAAACCGGCCTCGATGACATCTACCCGCAGCCGCTCCAGGGCCTTGGCGATGCGCAACTTTTCTTCTTGGGTCATGGCGGCGCCCGGCGACTGTTCGCCATCACGCAAAGTAGTATCGAAGATGATCAAATGTTCTTTCGGCTGCATGACAAATCCTTCCTGAATCGGAATCTCTGAAATCTTAGGGAATTGGACGAGACCGCGGCGGGTCGAGAGAGATTCTTAGCCCCAGCGGGGCAGCAGCAGCCGGCCTTCGCCGGGAGCGAAAGCGAGGAAGAGAGGCTGCATCGAGAATGCGTTCATGGGGCAGAATATAGACAAGCCTAAAAAAGAATGCAAATGTACTCGCGACGCGACCCAAAGGGATCCTTATATGCGCCTGCTTCTCGCCATTCTCATTCCTTGGCTGCAATTCTTCACCATCGGCCGCCCCTTTGCGGGCATATTCTGTTTGCTCTTGCAGCTCACCCTCATCGGCTGGGTGCCCGCGGCGATCTGGTCGGTCTACGCCCTCAGCCAATACGAAACCGATCGCAAAATCCGCCAGGCCAACCGGCACTAGGGCTCAGGACGACTGCAACCAGCGATAGACGGTACGCTCGCTTACCCCCAACTGCTCGGCAACCAGGCGGCGATTGCCCTCGTAGCGGGCCAGGAGTTCATCCAGGTTCTTGGGACGACCGCGCCGGATAGAGACTGGATTGGGCCGGGGATGCGGCAGTTTGTCAGTGGCAGATTGATCTTCCATCTGCAAAAAACCCAGATGCTCTGGTCGGATCATGGGGCCGTCGGCCAATGCAACGGCCTTCTGCAGGATATTGCGTAGCTCACGCACATTGCCCGGAAAATTGTAGGCGCAAAGGCGACGCTCGGCCTCGGCAGAAAGCTGCCAATGACCGGACCACTCCCGACCGATGCGCTCGAGTAAGACGCGGGCAATGCCGGGAATGTCTTCACGACGCTCCCGCAGCGGCGGTAGATCGATGGTGATAGCAGCGAGGCGATAGTAGAGATCCTCACGAAAGCTTCGCTCCGCCACCATATCGCGCAGGTTGCGGTTGCTGGCGGCAATGACGCGCACATTGGCATGCAGCAGTTCCGAACCGCCCAAACGGCGAAAGGCGCCAGTTTCCAATACCCGCAAGAGCTTGGCCTGTACTGGCAAGGGTAATTCGCCTACTTCATCGAGAAACAAGGTGCCACCGTCGGCACTCTCGTAGAGGCCAATCTTGCGTCCTATGCAGCCGGTGTAGGCACCTCTTTCGTGCCCCAGAAATTCGCTCTCAAAAAGATGTTCCGGAAGGGTCGTGCAATCCACGGTGATCAATGGCTTTCCGGCTCGTGCGGAGAGCTGGTGGAGGGCGCTGGCGGCAAGCTCCTTGCCCACCCCGCTTTCGCCCCAAAGTAACACGCTGGCATCGGTTCGTGCCGCCATCTCGATATGATGCAGGCATTGCAAGAAGGCCGGCGAGCGACCAACCATGCGCATCTCATTGCAAGTAATGTCGTTATGTTCCCGCGGCAAGCGAATGATCTCTTCCGCCAGATACACCTGGCCGCGCAGATCGTGCAGTACATGGCCGCGAATACGCACGTGTTCGGCGTTGCCCGAAGGATCGTAATGCACATGCCGCACCTCATGCGGTTCGCCATGACGAAATACGGTCTGGTGCGGGCAGTCCTCCCCGTTTTGGTGACAGGGAACCTCCGAGTGATGCGATACCTGATGGCAACGGCGGCCGACCAAATCTGCTGCGCTGACGCCATAACACTCGCGATACGCGCGGTTGGCAGCCACAATGCGATAGTTCTCGTCAATGACGACCATGGGATGCTGCTGCAAATCCATGGCCGACTGCACATCCAAGGCTTCTAACTGGGGCGCGTTCTTATCCAAAAAATCTTCTCCAAAATTCCTGATGAGGGAGAAAAACGGACAAATTTCATTTATGGAACGATAACCATTTTCCCTATTATGCCGATTCTGGCACAAAGACCAAACCGTAACCACTACGCTATTGCTCCACGGTCATGATTACGCTGACACGAACAATCTGGATGCAGAGAAAGTAGAAGAAAGGACACCGAATGCAATAACTATTACATTATTATATTATTTTTTTCTGATATTTTTGAGAAAAACATGGCAGGCGTGTTGGAGAGAAAAATGGCTGCACCCTCAGCAAAAGCGACCTGCCGAGGCAGGTCGAAGACTCATGATTGCGGTCATGAGGAGGAGGTACAGCCAAAAAGCTTTTATCTTTTACCCCAATGGGCCATTGGCGGTAACAATTTCCGGCTCCATGGGCGCCAGCAAGGAAAGCAAGTAGTTTTGTGCGCCGATGGGAATGCGATGGGCATCCATGGCGTCGATCATGTCCTGAGCCAGATAATTGAAGGCTGCCGTGGTGATCTGCAAACCGCGGTGGGCATCGGTCATGCTCGGGCCAGTGTACTTGCAAGGGCCACCCACCGCCATGCAGACCTGCTGCACGAGGTTATACTTCAGCGCCTTGATATTGGTGTGAGCAAAGTAGTAGTTGATGTGGGGGTCGTTGGCAACATTGCCCACAAAGGTATTGATAAGGGCCGTGATGCCGGCCTTGCCACCAAATTGGTCGTAATAGTCGCTGGCATTGGCCGTACCCCAAGTGCAGAGCGTGAGGGCGCAAACACTCGCACCTAGAATGGCACCCTTGCGCAAAGCTGCCAATAGTTTGCTGCTCATAAGATCCTCCTAAAATATTTTCAGAAGCTGGTGGTCAGGGAAAGATAGAGACCGCTCTGGCTCTTTTCGGTGGCGATGGTCCCTAGGTCGACATAGGCGGCAGTCAAAGACA
>DDOU01000023.1:0-1746 GCA_002341825.1 Candidatus Igneacidithiobacillus taiwanensis
CAAGGTGAGGGCGATGCTTGCCGGTAGGCCCGACCACGGCTGGGCATCGCTGGCCAGGGGAGGGTTGCCGACATTGCTGCCGCCATAGGCAGCAGCGTCGCTATTGAAGATTTCCCGATAGATGCCCGGTTGTGGAACGCCGATGCGATAGTGATGCCGTGGCACCGGGGTGAAATTGCAAATGATGACGACCACGTTGCCCTGTTTGTCCCGGCGCAGAAAGCTCAGCACCGATTGCTCGGCATCGTGGCAGTCGATCCACTGGAAGCCTTCGGCGTGAAAATCCAGCTCGTGCAGGGGAGCGAGACCTTGATGCAGGCGATTGAGATCGCGGAACATCTGCTGCACCCCGCGGTGCCAGTCATGCTCCAGCAAGTCCCAGTCGAGGGCTTGGCCGCTATTCCATTCCCGCCCCTGGGCAAATTCGTTGCCCATGAAGTTGAGCTTTTTGCCCGGATGCGCAAACTGGTAGGCGAACAGCAAACGCAGGTTGGCAAAGCGTTGCCAGGGGTCGCCGGCCATCTTGTCGAGGAGGGAGCCCTTGCCATGCACGACTTCGTCGTGGGAGAGGGGAAGGACGAAATTTTCGGTGTAGGCATAGAGCTGGCTAAAGGTGAGGGCGTTGTGGTGATAGCGCCGAAAGATGGGATCGAGCTGCAAATAGTCAAGGGTGTCGTGCATCCATCCCATATTCCACTTCATCGAGAAACCCAAGCCGCCCAGGTAGGGCGGGCGGGAAACCATGGGCCAGGCCGTCGATTCTTCCGCAATGCTGAGGATGCCCGGATGACGCTCGTGTAAGGCCGTGTGTAGCTCGCGCAGAAAGTCGATGGCCTCGAGATTCTCGCGTCCGCCGTAGCGGTTGGGGACCCATTCCCCTTCCTTACGGGAATAGTCGCGATAGAGCAGGGAAGCCACGGCATCGACGCGAAAGCCGTCTACATGAAAGACATCGGCCCAGTAACAGGCATTGCTGAGCAGAAAATTGCGTACCTCGTTGCGCCCAAGGTTGAAGATGTAGGTGCCCCAGTCCTTGTGTTCGCCCTCCCGCGGGTCGGCATGTTCGTACAGGGCGGTGCCGTCAAAACGTGCCAGGCCCCAGGTATCACGGGGGAAATGCCCGGGTACCCAATCGAGTAGCACGCCGATGCCCTGCTGATGACAATGGTCGACAAAAGCACGAAAGCCATCAGGGTCGCCAAACCGACTGCTTGGCGCAAAGTAGCCGCTCACCTGGTAACCCCAGGATTCGTCGAGAGGGTGCTCCATGACCGGCAACAGCTCGATGTGGGTAAAACCCATTTCCTGGCAGTAGCGTACGAGCTCTTCTGCCAACTCCTCATAGCTACAGAAACTGCCGTCGGCGCGGCGGCGCCAGGAACCCAGGTGCACCTCGTAGATGCTCATAGGGCTATGCTGCCAGTCGCGCTCGGCTCGTGCCGCCATCCAGTCTTGGTCTTGCCACTGATGGCTCGAGCGCACCACCCGGGCGGCGGTAGCCGGGCGGAGCTCAAAGGCCTGGGCGTAGGGGTCGGTTTTGACGAAGACCGCACCGGAAGTGCGCGCGCGCAGCTCGAATTTGTAGAGACTGCCCACGGGGAGTTCGGGGAGGAAGAGTTCCCACACACCGCTTTGGCCGCGCGCACGCATGGGATGGCGGCGGCCGTCCCAAGCATTGAAGTCGCCGACAACGCTGACTCGCTCCGCATTCGGTGCCCAAACCGCAAAGAGCACGCCCGCCACCCC
>DDOU01000023.1:1782-2659 GCA_002341825.1 Candidatus Igneacidithiobacillus taiwanensis
CCCTCGCCAAAGAGGTGCAGATCGAGCTCCCCGAGGAGCGGATCGAAGCTGTAGGGGTCGAAGCCCTCGTGCCAATCCTGCTCGGCATCTTGCCAGCGCAGGCGATAGGGCTTGGGCAGGGGCTTGGCGGTGGTCGCCAGAAAAAATGGGCCGGACTCGCTGCGCTGCATCGCTTGGGCCACGCCGCTCGGCAGGAGAATTTCGGCCGCAATGGCGTCGGGAAGAAAAGCCCGCTGTACCCAAGCATCACCCGCGGGATGCTGCCCCAGCCAAGCGAAGGGATCGTGGTGGCGGGCGGCGAGGATTGCCTGCGCGTCGCTGGAGTCTGAAGGAATCATGCTGGTCACCCGCTTTCTTTCTCCTTTCTGTTTTTCCAGCTTAGCACAGCGGCGCCAAAAGTATTGCCTCAGTCCTCTTCGTCGCGAAAGCTCTTCTCTGCCTCATTCATCGCTTGCTCGGGATCGTCTACCGAGTTAGTCGCCGTACGTGCCGCTTTGCGCTCAAAATAGGTGGAAAAGAGCAAGCCTAGCTCAAAGAGTAGGTACATCGGGATCATCAGCAGCACCATCGACAGAACATCCGGCGGGCTGAGAATGGCGGCGGCAATGGCGCAGACCAAAAAGGCATAGCGGCGACCGCGACGTAGGGAATCGAGCTGCAGGATGCCAATGCGCACCAGCACGACGACCAGGATCGGGATCTGGAAAGCCAACCCAAAAGCCAGAGAAAACTTGACGATCAAGCCCAGATAGTTGCTGACCTTGGGCATGGCGGTGATGTCGTTGCCGGAAAAGCTCACAAAGAAACGGAAGGCGTTGGGAAAGACAACGAAATAGGCAAAGGCAATGCCGGCTACGAAAAGGGTAAGGGAAGCGAA
>DDOU01000023.1:2776-3428 GCA_002341825.1 Candidatus Igneacidithiobacillus taiwanensis
AAGACCTCGGGCAGACTGGTATAGATCAGGTGGCTGTCCTTGGGTAGTACGCTGATCAGCGGTTGCGCGAGGATGTTGTAGATTTGTTTGGCGAAGGGATAAGAGACCAGAAAGCCAGCGAAGAGTGCGAGCACCGAAAACATCACCCGCCGGCGCAACTCCAATAGATGGCCGATGAAGGTATTTTCTGCGGCACTGCTCAGCTTGTCGGCACTGGCCATGGTCTACCTGAAGTCGGAGGGATGATCGTCGAAACCGTGGGCCAGACAGCCCAACCCCGTGCGTGCCTCAGTGCAAGGTCTGACCCTGGGGGGGAGTCGAACCACTCACACCGGCCGGTAGGCTCACCGCTTCTTCGGCCGCGGGCTTGGTGTCGGCAGCCAACGGCGCGTCGGCTGGCAGGAGCGGCTCCTCGAGATGGGAGTGGAGTTGCTCGACAGCATCGAGAGGCTCTTTGGCGTAGCTCCGCAGCTTTTCCGCTTCTTTACGCATTTCGTCGAGCAGCAGCTGCTGCTCAACCTCGGAGCGAACGTTGTTCATGGTGCGGCGAAAATAGCCCACCCACTTGCCTACGGTGCGGGCAAGCTCCGGCATTTTCTCGGGGCCGACCACCAAAAGGGCGATGACTGCGAGCAGGGCAAGTTCGCCAAAA
>DDOU01000064.1:0-4478 GCA_002341825.1 Candidatus Igneacidithiobacillus taiwanensis
GAAGGAAATCACCCCACACGGCGCGCGTTGGGTTACCGATTGCCCCGGTTGTCGGGCAGGAACGCAGCATGGTCATGTCCATCCTGATGTCTTGGAGGAGCAACGAATTGCCGAGTTTTGACGTAGTCTCCGAAATCGATTTACAGGAAGTCGACAACGCCTTGCACACTACGAGCAAGGAAATCGGTAACCGCTACGATTTCAAGGGGAGCAAGGCGAGCATCGAGCGCAAGGAGCATGAACTGGTCTTGCTCGCCGAAGACGAGTACAAATTGGGGCAGATGCTCGATTTGCTCGCGCAGCGCTTGGTCAAGCGTGGCATCGACCTCAAGGCCTTGGAAATTGGCAAGGTGACGGATGCCGCCGGCGGTATGCAGCGGCAGGTTTGTACCCTGAAAGCGGGGGTGAGCGCGGAGATTGGCAAGAAAATGATCAAGCTGCTGAAAGATGGCAAGCTCAAAGTACAGGCCAGCATGCAAGGCGATCAACTGCGGGTGACTGGCAAGAGCCGCGATGAGTTGCAAAGCGCCATTGCCGTCCTGCGCGGCGCCGATTTCGACCTGCCCCTGCAATTCCAGAATTTTCGGGATTGATCATGGACGATAGCGCCGATTCCCTACGTGCCTTTCTGCGCGGGCACTACCAGGGTGCCATCGCCGTCCTCGACCCCGACGGCACCCCGTACACCGCCGTCGTCCATTACGCCTGCGATCATGCCGGTAGCCCCCATTTTCTTTTCTCCAACCTCGCGGTGCACCAGCAGTACCTGCGCAAGGATGCCCGTGCTGCGTTTTTGGTGTGGGAACCGGGCGCCGATCTCATGGAGTTGCCGCGGCTGACCCTGCAGGGAGATATCCATCGGGTGCACCCCGATCCGGCCTTGGAAGGTCGCCTGCTTTGCCTCATGCCCGGTGCCGATGGCTACCGCGACATGCCCGACTTTCATTTTTACCGCTTCGATATCCGCCGTATTCGCTGGATTGGTGGCTTTGGCAGCATGGGCTGGATGGGGCCGGAGGAAAGCATCCTGCTTGCCGGCGATCTGCGGGAGTTGGAACTCGCAGAGGCAGGTGCGGTAGCGCACATGAATGCCGACCATGCCGATGCCCTGCACGACTATTGGCGCTGGGCAACGGGCAGCGCGGCGCCAGAAGCGGTACGCCTGCTCGCCCTCGATGCCGAGGGTGCGGATCTACAGTCGGGCAGCCAGCGCCTACGCTTGTCCTTTGCTGACCCGGTGGCGAGCCCCCAGGGCTGGCGGCAAACCCTGGCGGCCCTTGCCCGGCAGGCGCGGGATGCAGCGTCATGACCGCAGCTTTGCAGCGCACCGCCTTGTATGACTGGCATCTTGCCCAGGGCGCGCGGATGTCTCCTTTTGCCGGCTGGGAGATGCCTTTGCACTACGGCTCGCAGCTGCAGGAGCACCAAGCGGTACGCCAGAACGCCGGCATCTTCGATGTTTCGCACATGCGGCCCCTCGATATTTCTGGCCCCGACGCCCGCGCCCTGCTGCGGCGCGCTCTGGCCAATGACGTCGCCCGCCTCGATCGAGAGCCGGGTCGGGCCCTCTACACCTGCATGTTGCAGGAAGATGGCGGCATTCTCGACGATCTGATCGTCTATTTTCTTGCTCCCGAGCGCTATCGTGTCGTCCTCAATGCTGCCGGGGCAGGGGCAGACACCGCCTACTTGCGCCAGCTCGCGGCCGGGAAGGCGGTCAGCTTTCAGCCGCGGGATGATTGGGGAATCCTGGCCTGCCAGGGGCCGCGGGCGGTCGAACTCGTGGCCGGCGTCCTTGGGCTGGCGGAGCTTGCGGCATTGCGCAGCTTTCGCTCCTTGAGCGCCGGCACTGATCTCTTCATAGCGCGCACCGGCTATACCGGTGAGGACGGTGTCGAGATCCTCACCAGCAATGCTGCTCTGCCGGCTTTGGCAGATGCCCTGGTGGCTGCGGGGCTGCGCCCGGCCGGTTTGGCGGCGCGCGATAGCCTGCGCCTCGAGGCCGGTCTCAATCTCTACGGGCAGGACATGGGGCCAGAAGACAGCCCCGACCGTAGCCACCTCGGCTGGACCGTCGATTTGCGCGATCCCGAGCGACAATTCATCGGCCGTGCAGCCGTCGAGGCGGAGCGTCGCGTCGGACCGCGGCAGCGTCTGTGGGGCCTGCTTTTGCCCCGCGATGCTATCCCGCGCGCTGGTTACCGCGTTGTCGATACCGCCGGTCAGCCCGTGGGGCGGGTGCAGAGCGGTTCCTTCGCCCCGAGCCTCGGGCAGGGTATTGCCCTTGCCCGTCTCGATGCAGCCATCGGCTCGGATTCTTCGGTGTTTCTGCAGATTCGCCAGCGCCAAGTGCCAGCGCGGGTGGTCGAGCCGCCATTTTGGCGCCATGGTCGCGCCGTTTATCCCACACAGGAGGGGGTTCCGCAATGACACAGATTCCCGCATCTCTTCGCTACAGCAGCACCCATGAGTGGGTTGCGCCCCGCGACGCCGGGCGTTATCGGGTAGGCATCACCGACCATGCCCAGGAACTCTTGGGCGATGTGGTTTATGTCGAGATGCCGCAACTGGGGCAAGAAGTCCGCGCCGAGGGTGCCTGCGGGGTGGTGGAGTCGGTGAAGGCGGCCTCGGATCTCTACACGCCCCTTTCCGGAAAGATCGTTGCCGTCAACGAAGCCCTGAACGACAACCCGCAGTGGCTGAATGAAGCACCCTACGACAAGGGCTGGATCTTTGAGATCGAGGCGGAGGAGAGCGAGTACGCCAAGCTTCTCGATGCCGCAGCCTACGAAAAGAGCATCGCTGGCTGACCATGTCCTACATCCCCCACGATGCGGCGGAGACCGCCGCCATGCTGGCCGCAATCGGCGTGCAGGAACTCGACGAGCTCTTCGACGAGATCCCGGCCGCCCTGCAATCTTTGCGTCTCGATCTTCCCGAGGCGTGCAGCGAGGCGAGGCTGCGTCGCTTGCTCGAAGAGCGCGCCGCGGTGCAAGCGCCACTGCGCTGTTTTGCCGGGGCCGGGGCGTACTCTCATCACATCCCTGCCATCGTTTGGGAAGTGGCACGGCGCGGGGAATTTTACTCCGCCTACACCCCATATCAGGCGGAGGCAAGCCAGGGCACCTTGCAGCTGCTCTACGAATTTCAGAGCTTCATGACTCGCCTCACCGCCATGGAAATCAGCAACGCCTCCCTCTACGACGGTGCCACGGCGCTGGTCGAGGCTTGCCTCATGGCGCTGCGCCTGCGTCCGCAAGCGCGGGAAATCCTCATTCCCGCGGGGCTCTGGCCGCATTGGCAGCGGGTACTCGACTCCTTGCTTTCCTTGCAAGGCATCCGCCTGCGCCACTTGCCGCAAGATGCGCAGAGCGGTCGATTGCAGCTTCCCGCGGCAGAATTTCCCGAGGCCGCCGCCCTGGTCATCCCACAAAGCAATCGCTTTGGTCTCTTGGAAGATGTCGATGCCGCGGCGCGCTGGGCGGAGGCGCGGCAGTTGCTACGCATTGCCGTGGTCAATCCCCTGGCGCTGGCGCTCTTGAAGCCCCCGGGGGAGTGGGGTGCCGAGGGGGTAGACATCGCCGTGGGAGAGGGGCAGCCCTTGGGGGTGCCCCTGGCTGGTGGTGGCCCATACTTTGGTTTTCTTACCTGTAAACGCGCCTACGTGCGCCAGCTGCCCGGGCGTTTGGTGGCCAAAACCGTTGATGCTGGCGGTAAGACCGCCTACTGCCTGACCCTGCAGGCGCGGGAACAACACATTCGCCGCGCGGGTGCGACGAGCAATATCTGCACCAATCAGGGCCTGCTCGTTACCGCGGCAACGGTGCATCTGGCCGCCCTCGGGGCGGCGGGGCTACGCAGTGCCGCGGCTCGCTCGCACCAGCAAGCGCGCAAGCTGCAGCTTGCACTCACCGCCTTGCCCGGGGTCTCCTCTCCCTATGCTGGGCAGATCTTCAACGAATTCCTCCTACGCCTGCCGCAACCCGCTGCTGCCGTGCGCGACCGTCTCTTGGCGGATAGCATCCTCGCCGGGGTGCCCGCGCAGGAGCTCGATCCCAGCGCCAATCCCCACGATCTTCTGGTAGCGGCCACCGAACTGAGCGAAGACGAAGATCTCGACGCCTACACCCACGCCCTCGCCCGTGCATTGGAGGCAGCCTGATGGAAGACAGCATCTTTGCCTACGATCACCAGCGCGAGGAAGCGCTGCCGGAACTCGATATTCCGGCAGAGTTGCTGCGCCGGGACCTGCCTTTGCCCAACCCGTCCGAGCTCGAGGTGTTGCGGCATTATACCCGCCTCAGCCAAAAGAATTTTTCCATTGACACCCAGTTCTATCCCCTCGGCTCCTGTACCATGAAGTACAATCCGCGCATCGCCCACGAGTTGGCGACCCTGCCCGGTTTCAGTCGCCTGCACCCGGCGACCCCGGCGGCGGCTGCCCAGGGTCTGTTGCAGACCTTGGCGGAATTACAGGA
>DDOU01000064.1:4612-5156 GCA_002341825.1 Candidatus Igneacidithiobacillus taiwanensis
GCTGATTCCAGGCGCGGCCCACGGTACTAACCCGGCCAGCGCCCGCATGGCTGGTTTTACCGTTACCGAACTGCCCAACCGCGCCGATGGCGACCTCGATCTCAATGCCCTGGCGGCGGCCTTGGGGCCGGATGTGGCGGGTATCATGCTCACCAATCCCTCCACCCTGGGCGTTTTTGAGCGGCAAATCGAAGAGGTTGCCGCCCTCGTCCACCAGGCCGGGGCTTTGCTCTACTACGATGGTGCCAATCTCAACGCCATTCTTGGGCGGGTCAAACCCGGCACCATGGGTTTTGACGTCATGCACCTGAACCTGCACAAGACCTTCGCCACGCCCCACGGCGGTGGTGGGCCGGGATCCGGCGCCGTTGCCGTGGGCGAGCGGCTGGTGCCCTATTTGCCCGTGCCCCGGGTGACGGGAACCCTCGGAGCCTACCGTTGGGAGAGCCTTGCCGACCGCCCCGAGAGTATCGGCCAACTCAGTGCCCACGGTGGCAATATCGCCGTTTTGCTGCGCGCCCATGCCTATATTCGCCGTCTCGGC
>DDOU01000066.1:0-935 GCA_002341825.1 Candidatus Igneacidithiobacillus taiwanensis
CGCAATTCGCTCGCTCCCTTTTTGGCCGTGTTCCAATCGTGCTCGCGCACCGCCTGCACGATGCGCAGACCCAGCTTGTGTACCTGCGGATGTACCTGTTGCAGGGCGGTAAATTCGGGGTATGCGAGTAGCGGATGACCCTCCAGGCTATCCATCCAGCGGCCCAGACGGCACTGATGCTCATCTTTGAGCTCCTCGGCCCCAGGGCTTGTGCTACCGGTGCTGATGGTCTCGAGCACCTTGCCCACCCAACGGATATGGTCGCTCTTGGCAGTGGTGAGCCGCACCGCCAGGGTCGGCGCATCCTGCATTGCGGCTTCGGTGGACTGCTCCAGATGTTGTTGGATGCGGTTGAGGCAGGTCCGAATCTCGGCAAAACTGCCGGCAAAGCTTTGCATGGAATCCGTCAGGGCCTGCATGTGGCTGCCCATGGCCTCTGCTGCCGCAATCTCTTGGGTGCTACCGCTCACGATCCTGATGATGTTGTCTCGGGTTTTTTGTGCCGACTGGTTAGCCATGCCCAGGACCTCGGCAACGGTCTCGAGGGAATCCCCGCCGCGCCGCAGATGTTGGATGCTCGAGCTGACATCTGCCTCGACGCGGCTGGCGCCACCGTTGATGCTATTAGCGGCCTCGCGGATTTCGGAAGCGGCATGGGCAGAGCTCTGTGCCAGTTTTTTGACTTCATCGGCTACGACCGCAAAACCGCGACCATGCTCGCCGGCGCGCGCGGCCTCGATGGCGGCATTGAGGGCGAGTAAATTGGTCTGCTTGGCAATTTCCTGCACCTTGACAGCAAGGGTGGTAATGGTGCGGGTCTGCTCGAGAAAGTTGCGTACCGTCTTGCCCATGCCATCGATGGCCCGCTCCACCAAGTCCATCTCACCAATCAGCTCCGACAGACGTTCGTTGCCCAACTGCACGTCGTGCAGGGT
>DDOU01000066.1:997-2006 GCA_002341825.1 Candidatus Igneacidithiobacillus taiwanensis
AGGGACTGGGTATCGAGCTTTGCCTGACCAAGAGAATCGTGAAACTTGAGGCCGAGCAGGTGGCTGTCGTTAGACACCTGCTGTGCCGCACATTGCTGGTCGAGGACAGCACAGTAGTGCTGCAATTGTTTGCGCTGCTGGATGCACAAAGGAGCAACGCTGCTCTGAAATTCTTCATCTTCGCGCAGCAGGCGTAGTGCCTCGGTGTCGCCATCCAAGCAGGCAGTCAGCAAAGAACTGAGGGTGGGATTTGTGTTATCCATAAGGTCTCCAATTAGCGATGCTGAACGGCTTGGGCAACGGCGCGCGCCAGATCATCCGGGAGAAACTTGGCAACGAAGCCATCGGCGCGGACACTGCGGGCGTGCGCCTCGTTGGCGCTGCCCGAGAGCGAGGAGTGAATGACCACGGGAACCACGCGTAGATTCTCGTTTTCCTTGATTTGCCGGGTCAGGGTAAAGCCATCCATTTCCGGCATTTCGAGATCGGTGAGGACCATAGCGACCTTGTCTGTGACCTTGCGTCCCTCGCGGCGGGCATCGCTGGCGAGCTGTTGGAGACGCTCCCAGGCCTCCTTACCCGTTTTGGTGCCAATGAAGGGCAGGCCCAGGCTGCGCAGGGTCTTCTCGATCTGGTTGCGGGCAACGGCGGAGTCGTCGGCATAGAGAATGACTGAGCCCGAAGGAATGCTAACGGCATGTTGGGAACTGAGCTCGTCGCCACTCTTGAAGCGCGCCGGTAAGACCTGGCGGAGAATGTGTTCGACATCGAGCACCAGTGCCAGACGACCATTTGCCGTGTCGGCATCGAGGCGAGCCAGGCTGGTTACCAAACCGCCAACGGCGGCGCCCTCCGCCGAGAGCACTCTGCTCCAGTCGAGGCGGACGATTTCATCGACATCCTCCACCGCAAAACCCTGCACCGAACGCTCGTATTCCGTTACCAAGAGGATATTGAGCCCCTCGGCCCGACAGCCCACCACCGCCGGCAAATCGATGACGGGAATGAT
>DDOU01000066.1:2034-3464 GCA_002341825.1 Candidatus Igneacidithiobacillus taiwanensis
GTGATCTTGGGCATGACCAAGGCTTCGCGAACCTTGAACACATTGATGCCAAAGGCCTCACGCCCGCCGCCCGAAATGTCCGTACCTAGGCAGAAAACCAGGAGTTCGAACTTGTTGGTACCGGCGAGTTGCGATCTCTCGTCTACATCCCGCAACACACTGTCCATGGATTACTCCTTGATTCGAAGATGAATTTCTTTACTTAGGCGATCGAGGTGCTGGAGTACCTGCGCGCATGCGCGGTCGGCGGCTTCGAGCTGCCTCGTGGCACTCGCCAGATCCCCTTGTAGCCAGGCGCCCAGCGCATCGCGTAGGGCGTGATGAAAGTCGTGATGCGGGCCATGCAAGGCCTGATACTCTGGTTGATTTTTAAGCAGCGCATCCCCTGACTCGCTCATCCACCGCCCCAGGGAGCAGCTTCGATGATCGTGCAGATGGTCGAGTTGGAGGCGATGCGAGCCCTGGGCAATTTCGTCGGCTACCTCCTGGTAGCGGTCCAAGTGACTTTGCCGTGCCGCATCGATACTCGCTAGCACCGCGAGCCAAGTGAGTTTTTCGACCTGCTGTTGTAGGTGCGAGGTGACGACGGCAGCATCTTGGGCCTGGGTTTGGTTTTTGCGCGCCATTTCGCCCAGGGATTCTGCCGATTGGCTAATCGAAGTTACGTTGTTCTGAACTTCTTCTGTGGCTTCCTGGACCCGACGGGAAAGATTGCGCACCTCGTCCGCCACTACGGCAAAGCCGCGGCCATGTTCGCCGGCCCGCGCTGCCTCGATGGCGGCGTTGAGGGCGAGGAGATTGGTCTGATAGGCAATTTCGCGAATACTCTGGGCAATACGGCCCACCCCGCTGATTTGTTGCAGAAGGGCGCCAACACGTTGATGATTGTCGCGAATGCTATCACCTAACAACTGCAGGTTGTACTCGGTGCTTTTCATCGCCTCCTTCACATCAGCGCTGTTTTTGCTGATGGCGACCGAGTTGGCAATGGCGCTTTGGACGACTTCGCTCTTTAGTAGAAAATTTCGCCGCGCAACGCTGTTATCGATCCAGGAGGCATGAAAAGCGAGGGCCTGTCCCTGTTCATTGCGCACCGCGCTAAAGCGCAGCAGAAAACTGATCTCCCCCAAATCGAGCACGGTGTGGTATTCCTGCAGACTGCCATTGGCAAGCTCGCGAAAGACCTTGCGCACCCGCTCCGGATCCTTGTGAAACTGGTGAATGGAATTGCCAAAGGCGGCGCGCACATCCGCACCGCGCAATTGCACTCGCAATTGTGCCGCATAGCCATCCATCACCCGGCGTGCGGTGCCGTTCATATAAAAAATCTTGTTTTCCATGGCGTCATCGGCCTCGCAGAGCATTTCTAGGCTGCTCAGGGGCTCGAGTAGGGCAACGGCGTAGCTTTCCAATTCTTCTCGGTTCATGTT
>DDOU01000066.1:3573-3705 GCA_002341825.1 Candidatus Igneacidithiobacillus taiwanensis
TTTGCGCACGCGCTCGAGCCAGTGTTTTTTGGCGCGCTCCGATGGCATCCAGCGCTGATGAAAATAGCGTGCCTTTTCGATATGTTGGGCAAAGGCCTTGCCATCGGGATCACGCCGGTCTACCCAAGCGCT
>DDOU01000070.1:0-3746 GCA_002341825.1 Candidatus Igneacidithiobacillus taiwanensis
GAAGTCTCCCGCGCCCGCACCTTTGGCTTCATGCGCGAAGTCGAGACCTTGCGGCGCATGGGGCTGGCCTTGGGCGGAAATCTCGACAACGCCATCGTCGTCGACGATTACCGCGTCCTCAATGAGGATGGCTTGCGCTATGCCAACGAATTCGTGCGCCATAAGGTGCTCGATTCCATCGGCGATCTCTACTTGCTCGGACACCCTCTCCTTGGGCACTTTTCCGGTCACAAGGCCGGCCATGCCTTGAACAATCAGCTCCTGCGCCTATTGCTGCAGCGCGAGGATGCCTGGGAATATGTGGATTACGCCGCGCCGGAACGGGCACCCTTCTCCTTCGTCGAGTCTTTGGTGTCGGTACCGGCCTGATCTAGGGTCCGAATCAGGCGTTCGAGGGCGCCGCGTAGCGGTCCCTCGGTCGTTGCGGCGAGTTCGCGCAGGGCCGCTGGCGCCGGCCCCGTTATGGCGGTCGAGGCCGGCACTCGGGGTGCGGCAACCCGCGGATGCCAGGGGCGCACCGATGCCTCGATACGCTCCACACGTTGCTCCGGATAGCGGGCATTCCAACGCTGGCAAATCTGTTTTTGGTGGCGGCGAATCCAACTCAGCCAGACGCCGCTTTCCACCAGTACCTGCAATACTCCACCGTGCCAATCCACCAGCCAGGTACGTTCCTGGGCCTCGAGGCTCAGGAGGGCATTCCAATCCTGCTGGCGCGCCTGCAGCTCCTGGCCATGGCGAAAGAGGGCGGCGAGGGTGGGGCCAAGCTGATCGCGGGCATGGCGTTTCGTCCGCGCGGGCTTCGTGCTACCCTCGGGCATATTTTTTTGACTTAGAGTTTTGGCATTCATGCTGGGAACCATCATCCGTCATGTGGTAGGTAGTCGCAATGACCGTCTGATCAAGAAGGCCGGCAGCGTTGTCAACCGAATCAATGGGCTCAAGGAGCAGTATCGGTCCATGAGCGACGCCGAGCTGCAGGGGCAGACGGCGCGCCTGCGCGCCCGCTACGAGCAGGGCGAATCCCTCGACGACTTGCTCCCCGAGGCCTTTGCCACCGTGCGGGAAGCGGCGCAGCGAACCCTGGGCATGTCCCATTATGACGTACAGCTCATTGGCGGCTACATGTTGCACCACGGCAAGATTGCCGAGATGCGCACGGGGGAAGGCAAAACCTTGGTCGCGACTTTGCCCGCCTACCTCAATGCCCTTGCCGGTAAGGGAGTGCATGTGGTGACCGTCAACGACTACTTGGCCAGCCGCGATGCCGAGTGGGTGCGCCGTTTGCATGCTTTTCTCGGGCTCTCGGTGGGTACCATCATTTCGCAACTGTCGCCGGAGCAGCGCCGCGCTGCCTACGCAGCCGATATCACCTACGGTACCAACAACGAATTCGGCTTCGATTATCTGCGCGATAACATGGCCTTTTCGCCTGCCGAGCGGGTACAGCGGGGCCTGCACTACGCCATCATCGACGAGGTCGACTCCATCCTCATCGACGAGGCGCGAACGCCTCTGATCATCAGTGGTCCGACCGAGGAAAGCACCGACCTCTACGTGCGGGTCGATCGCTTGATCCCTTTCTTCCAGGCGGAAGAAGACTTCACCATCGACGAGAAAGCCAAACAGGTCCTCCTCACCGAAGAAGGCGTCGAAAAGGCCGAGCGGCTGATGCGCGAGCATGGTCTTCTAGTGCAGGGCAATCTCTACGATGTACTGAATGTCAGCCTCGTGCATCATCTCAATCAGGCTCTGCGCGCGCATCACATTTACAAGCGTGAGACGGATTACATTGTGCGCGATGGTGAGGTCTGCATCGTCGATGAATTTACCGGGCGTATGATGATTGGGCGCCGCTGGTCGGATGGTCTGCATCAGGCGGTGGAAGCCAAGGAGGGGGTGGAAATTCAGAACGAGAGTCAGACTCTCGCCTCCATCACCTTCCAGAACTACTTCCGCATGTACGAAAAGCTTGCCGGCATGACTGGCACGGCAGATACCGAAGCCTTTGAACTGAATCAGATTTATGGCCTGGAAGTAGTGGTCATCCCAACCCATAAGCCCATCCGTCGCAAAGATCTGCCGGACCAGATCTACCGCACCGCAGGAGAAAAATGGGATGCCATCATCAACGATATCATCGACTGCCAGCAGCGTGGGCAACCTGTCCTCGTCGGCACCACCTCCATTGAACATAACGAGTATCTGTCGCGGCGTTTGCGCGAGCGCAAAATCGTCCACGCGGTGCTCAATGCCAAGCAGCATGAGCGCGAGGCGGAAATCATTGCGCAGGCAGGTAAGGTGGGCGCCGTGACCATCGCCACGAACATGGCAGGTCGCGGTACCGACATCGTCCTGGGTGGCAATGTGGCGCACGAGATCGAGATGATCCGCGCGCGGGAAGATCTCGACGAGGCGAGCAAGGAAGAGCAGATCCGTGCCCTGCGTGAAGGTTGGCAGCGGGAACATGACGCCAGTGTGGCTGCTGGTGGCTTGCACATCATTGGCACCGAACGCCACGAGTCGCGCCGTGTCGACAACCAGCTGCGCGGTCGCTCCGGGCGTCAAGGCGATCCTGGCAGCTCGCGTTTTTATCTCTCCCTGGAAGATCCGCTGATGCGTATCTTTGGTAGTGACCGTCTCGGTGGCTTGATGCAAAAACTCGGGATGCAGCCGGGGGAGGCCATCGAGCATCCTTGGGTCACCAAATCCATCGAAAACGCCCAACGCAAGGTGGAAGCCCGCAACTTCGATATTCGCAAACAGCTGCTGGAGTACGACGATGTTGCCAACGAACAGCGCAAAATCATCTACGCCCAGCGTAATGCATTCATGGACAGCGAAGATCTCCACAGCGAGATCGAAACCCTGCGCGAGGACGTGCTCGCGGCCCTGCTCGAGGATTATGCCCCACCCGGGGTCATGGAAGAGCAGTGGGATATCGAGGGCTTGGAGATGGCTCTGGAGCGGGTTTTTGCCGAGAAATTCCCGGTGGCCGAATGGTTGGCAGAGGACCGCAGTCTCAACCATGCCGGGCTGCAGGAGCGGATCCTGCAGCGCGTGCAGCAGCGCTGGCAGGAGCGGGCAGCGCTGATGGGCGAGGAGATGGCTCGCCACCTGGAAAAAAGCATCACTTTGCAGGTGCTCGACAGCCAGTGGAAGGACCACTTGGCGAGCATGGATCACCTGCGCGAGGGCATCCACCTGCGCGGTTATGCCCAGAAGAATCCCAAGCAGGAATACAAGCGTGAATCCCTGGTGTTGTTCAACGCCATGCTGGCGCGCATCCGGGAGGAGATTGTCAGTACCCTGTCCCATGTGCAGATCAGCCCAGCGGACGAGGCGGCAGCCGAGGGTATGGACTGGAGCAGCCTCTTTCCGCAGCGTTCGAATCAGGGCTTGGTTTTCCAACACCCCGAAATTGCCGGGGGCTCCAGCGCTGATGAAGATCTCGATCTGCCAGCGGTTGCAGCCCTATCCGCGGCGGCAGCGGCCCCCTTCCAGGCGCACAAGGTGGGGCGCAACCAGCCCTGCCCCTGCGGTTCCGGCAAGAAATACAAGCATTGTTGCGGCCGTTTGGATTGAGGAGCCAGCATGCCCGTTGCCCTGTCCGCCCCCGTTCTCCTTCCTCCCGTGGCCGGGGTGCGCGTGGCCGTTGCGGCGGCGGGGATTCGCTATCCCGGCCGCAAGGACCTGACCTTGTTGGTTCTCGACCCCGGTACCCAGGTCGCTGCCCTCTTCACCCG
>DDOU01000070.1:3925-8117 GCA_002341825.1 Candidatus Igneacidithiobacillus taiwanensis
GAGCCGGTTGATTTGGCAGGCAAAATCGCCGCCGCCTTGCCTGTTGCCCTGGGGGCTCTGGATGCCGATGGCTGGCTGGCCGCCGCGGATGCCATTCGCACTACCGACACCGTCGCCAAGGGGGCATTTCGTCGCCTGTTCTTGGGGGGCAAGGAAGTGACGGTGACCGGAATTGCCAAGGGATCGGGAATGATCCGCCCCGACATGGCGACCATGCTCGCCTTCATCGCTACCGATGCGGCCCTGGCGCCAGACCTGCCGCGGCCGCTCTTGGCGGCAGCGGTAGAAAAATCCTTCAACCGCATTACCGTCGATGGTGATACTTCCACCAACGATGCGGCGGTGTTGATGGCGACGGGGGCGGCGGGCAATGTACCCGTACATGCGGGCAGCGAAGATCAGCACGCCCTCTTGCAGGCAGTCACGGAAGTCGCCCAGGAATTGGCCCAGGCCATCGTCCGCGACGGGGAAGGGGCAACAAAATTCATCCCCATCCGGGTGCAAGGCGGGCGAGATGCCGCGGAATGTTTGCAGGTGGCCTACCGTATGGCCCACAGTCCCCTCATCAAGACCGCATTCTTTGCTTCAGACCCCAACTGGGGGCGCTTGCTGGCGGCCATCGGGGCGGCAGGCATCGAGGATCTCGATGTCTCCCGGGTGCAGATTCGCTTGGGCGAGCTTGCCATCGTCCGTGACGGCGCGCGCGATCCCGACTATCGTGAAGAGGCCGGCCAGCAGGTGATGGCGCAGGCAGAGATCCCGATCACCGTCGATCTCGGCCGCGGAACGGCGGTCGAGGAGATCTGGACCTGTGATCTCTCCTACGACTACGTGCGCATCAACGCCGACTATCGGAGCTGACGCATGGCGGTCGTGCCGGTAGCCACGGGGGTACTGCAGCGAGACGATGGGCGGGTGCTGATATCCCTACGCCCGGAAGGCAAGCCCTGGCCGGGTTTTTGGGAGTTTCCGGGGGGCAAGATCGAGCCCGGTGAGGCACCGGAGGCGGCTTTGGCGCGGGAACTGGCGGAAGAAATCGGGGTGCAGGTGCAGGGTATCGAGCCCTTGCTGCGTCGCGATCATCCCTATCCCGAGCGCACCGTTGCCCTGCATTTTTTTCGGGTGCGCTCCTGGACTGGGGAGCCCTTTGGCTGCGAGGGGCAACAGATTCGCTGGGTCTACCCCTGGGAAATCGCTGCCCTCGACTGCCTCGCCCCCAATCTCCCGGTAGTCGCCAAGCTATTGAATGAAAAACTGCCGCAGCCGCCGCTTTGGCTCATTGCCGACCCGGCTCGGGTAGCGACGGAGCGTTTTCTCCCGGCCCTGGCTGCCGCTCTCGATGCCGGTCTGCGCGCCGTGGTATTGCGTTGCAAGGCCCCGGTCCCGGCGGCGCTGGCGCGCTCACTGCCAAATTTTTTGGGCGACGCCCTGGCCAGCGGGGTCCAGGTCTACCTCAATCATCCCGACCCCTTGCCGGATTGGCCCGCGAACGGCCTGCATTGGACCGAAGCGCGCCTGGCAGCGGCGCAAGAACCGCCCGCCCAGCCTTTTGGTGTGTCCTGCCACAGTCTCGCCAGTTTGCAACGGGCGGCCCAGTTGCAAGCGCGCTATGCCTTTCTTTCGCCGCTCTTTGCGACGGCCACCCATCCCGATGCCGAGGCCCTCGGCTGTGAGCGCTTTGCCGAGTGGGTAGCGCCAGCGGCCTTGCCGGTCATCGCCCTCGGGGGCTTGCGCCCGGATCGGGTGGCTGCCGCGCGGCAGGCTGGCGCCCAGGGGATTGCCGTGTTGTCGGGGATTCTTGAAGCTGCCGATCCCGCCCAAGCCACCCGCGCCTATCTCACCGCCTGGAACGAAGATGCCTGAACTCTCCGTCGTCATCCCGCTCTATAACGAGATCGACAATGTCGAACCCTTGGTAGCGGCCCTGCGTGCCGCCTTGACCGGGGCCGATGTCGAGGTCATCATCGTCGACGATGGCAGCCGCGACGGCAGCGCTGCCGCCCTCGATCGCGCCCAAGCCGCCTGGCCCGAGGTGCTGACCATCATCCATTTGCAGCGTAATTTCGGCCAGACCGCCGCCATGCAGGCAGGCATCGACGCCGCCCAGGGCGAAGTCATCGTCACCCTCGACGCCGATTTACAGAATGACCCCCAGGATATTCTCCCGCTGGCGCGGCGCTTGCTGGAGGAGAATCTCGATGTGGTGGCGGGCTGGCGGAAAAATCGGCAGGACGGCCTGCTCTTGCGGAAGATTCCCTCGCGCATCGCCAATCGCCTGATCCGGCGCCTTACGGGGGTGCATTTGCACGATTACGGCTGCACCCTGAAAGCCTACCGTGCTTCCGTCCTGCAAGGAGTGCGCCTCTATGGCGAGATGCATCGTTTCATTCCTGCCTGGCTTTCCACCCTGACCTATACCGATCGCATTGTCGAAGTGCCCGTACGGCACCATCCGCGGCGGGCGGGTAAGAGTAAGTACGGCATCACCCGCACCTTCCGTGTCCTGGTGGACCTGCTCTTCGTCAAATTTTTCTTGGGTTATAGCCAGCGACCCATGCATTTTTTTGGCGTCATTGGCCTCTTTTCCTTGTTCATCGGCAGTGGCATGCTCGCCTATCTCTTCATCGACAAATTTGCCGAGGGTGCTGCCATTTCCGGGCGGCCCATGCTCATCGCCGGGGTGCTTTTCTTTCTCGCCGGACTGCAGTTTCTTAACACCGGCATCGTCGCCGAGATGCTGGCGCGCATCTACTTCGAGGGGCAGGGCAAGACGACGTATGTGGTGCGCGCTCGGGTTCCCGAAACACCCTGAGATGCGCCCCATCCCCATCCTCATGTACCACAACATCGAACTGGCGCCGCCGGGAGCGCGGTTGCGCAGCCTGTATGTGTCGCCGCGGCGCTTTGCCCGGCAGATGCGGCTCCTCGCCTGGGCCGGGTACCGCGGCGTTTCCTTGGCGGATGCCGAACCTTACCTGCGCGGTGCGCACCAGGGCAAGGTGGCGGTCATCACTTTTGACGATGGTTACCGCGACAATCTCCAGCATGCCCTGCCGGTTTTGCAGCAATGGGGTTTCAGCGCCACCTGCTTTGTGGTTTCTGGCGCCCTGGGCGACTGCAATCGCTGGGATGCCGCCGAGCTTGGGGTCGAAAAGCCGATGATGACGGCGGCGGAGCTACGGCAGTGGGCGGATGCGGGGATGGAGGTCGGCGCGCATACCCGCAGTCATGTGCGCTTGCCGCAGGTGGCAGCAGCAGAGGCACAGGCGGAGATTGCCGGCAGCAAGACGGATTTGGAGGCATTGTTGGGGCGCGACGTGCGCAGTTTTTGCTACCCCTATGGCGACGGGGGTCCGCGCGAGCGCGATCTCGTCGCCGCCAGCGGTTTTGCGATGGCGGTGAGCACCCGTCGGGGACGGGCGCGGGTGGGGGATGACCTGCTTACCCTGCCGCGTATTTCCGTGGGCGGCCATCATCTTCCCCACGTGCTGCCCTTGCAGCTCTGGACCGGCTATGAAGACCGCCCGCGGGCCTGAGAAAATCCCCATGGCAGGACCGATGCGGAGACCTCTCCTTTGGGTTGGCACCAACCCTGGCGGCGGTGGCACCGAAACGCACATGATCACCATGCTGCGGGCCTTGGCGGAGGCAGGTGTGGAGGTGCATGCCCTAGTGCATCCACAAGGAAAGATTGCCGCTGCACTAGAGGACACCCCGGTGCAGTTGCATTTCGGACGCTTTCACAATAGTGCCGACCCCAACGGCATCGCTGTTTTGCAACGATTGCTGCGGCAGTTGCGCCCTGGCTTGGTGGTCGGCAGCTTCAGCAAGGAATACTGGCCTCTGGCTTTGAGCACCCGTGCGCGCGGGATTCCCCTGCTGCTCTTTCGGCACATGGATCTGCCCATTCGCCCGAGCACCCGCTGGCTGCTGTCGCGCTGGCCGCTGCGCTTGGTGGCTATCTCCCGCTACCTACAGCGGCGCCTGGTAGAGCGGGGAATTCCGGCAGCGCGGGTGGAGTACCTGCCCAACCCCGTTTTTCTGGAAGACTTTGTGCCGCCGCCAGGAAGCCGAGAGCGCCTGCGTCAGCAACTGGGGATCGCCGACGATGTTTTTCTGGTGGGCTATGTGGGTGCCTGGCATCGCGGCAAAGGGATCTTTGCCTTGGCCGAGGCCATCGATGCCGCCCATG
>DDOU01000070.1:8206-9731 GCA_002341825.1 Candidatus Igneacidithiobacillus taiwanensis
CTGGCAACATTTGCAAGGCTGGACCGACCTCGTAACTCCCTGGTACGGTGCCATGGATGCCCTTGCCTTGCCTTCCATCGAGCCCGATACCTTTGGCCGGGTTTTGGTAGAGGCGCAAGCGGTAGGACTGCCGGTGCTCGGTGCCGATATTGGCGGCATTCCCGAGGCCTTTGCCGCGGGCAAGAGCGGCTTGCTCCTACCGCCCGGCGACTTGGCGGCGTGGCGGGAGGCCCTTCTCGGCCTAGGACATAGTGCCGCACTGCGCGCCAGCCTTGGCGCGGAGGGGCGAGTCTATGTGCAGTCTTTTGCTGCACAGCGCGTTGCCGAGGCATTCCTGCACCAATCCAATGCGTTGGGATACGCCGCCTGACATGCTGCGCCGCCCTCTACCCAGCCATCCTCGGCGCATCATCCTCATCAAGTCCCACAGCGCCGGCATTGGCGACATTTTGCGTAGTTCGGCCGCTTGGGCAGTCCTCAAAAGACGCTGGCCCGATGCCGAATTGCACCTGATTTTTCTGACCCGCTGGCCGGGGTATCCGAGCGAGGAGCTCATTTCTCGGCATCATCTGCTGCACAGCGCCCACTTTTTGCCTCTGCAGGAGGGTCGTTTTGCCGGTATGCGTGGGGTGGGCCCCAAGGGCTGGCGCAGTTTGCTGCCGGAATTGCGTCGTCTGGGAAAGGAAATCCAACCTGACCTCATCATCGACCACGAGCCGCACGGTATCGAGACGGCTATCGCCAGCCGTATTCTGCGTGCGCAATCTCCGCGTGCCGCGACGGTGGGGGTGGCGCAGGTACCGGGGCGGGGTTTGCTTTACGATCATTCCGGCCCCAGTCTCTCTCGCTATGCGCAAAAGCACGGCCTGCCGCAGCCCATGGACTATACGGAGCGAGATTTTGCAGCGTTGGCGGCTTTGGGCTTGGAGCGGAAGGGGCAGCCGATTTGCTTGCAGGTGGGTACCGACGGGCGTGCTTGGCAGCAGAAAAATTGCAAGTCCTCAGAAAGATTGCGCATTGGATTGAATATTGGTTGCGGAACTCCGGATGCGTTGGCCAAAAGGCCGGATCTCGATCTTTTGGTCGAGAGTTTTGGAAAACTCGCCCTGCTACAGCCATATCAGCTCTTGCTGACGGGTGCTCCCAACGAGCATGCGGTGAATGCCGAGTTCCGGCAACGCTACTGGCAGCGTTGGGGAGAATCACCAATCGAAAATCTCGCGGGTGCGGGCTCTCTCGATCTGTTGAGCGGTATCATCGACAGTTGCGATCTTTTTGTGTCCAGCGACTCTGGGCCGTACCACATGAGTGTCGGTCTCGGAAAACCGACCATCGTCTTGTTCCATCGACCCAATCCCGCACATTATCACCGGGTTGGTAATCTGCTCGTGCTGGTGGCGCCTTCGGTCGACATGCTGCTCGACGCGCTTCGCCAACGTCTTCCTGCACCTTGAGAGAACCATGCGTATTCCCGATCCCTGGATGTTCAGTCTCTACGCGCTACCGCTCTTCTTTTTCCCTCTCA
>DDOU01000069.1:0-1871 GCA_002341825.1 Candidatus Igneacidithiobacillus taiwanensis
TCCAGGTTGATGCTGCTCACCGCCCAGTCGGGCTCTTGAGAGAAGGGCTCGCGCACGTAGAAGGGCCCTTCGTGCTGGTCGCCATCCACCAGCACGATGGCGAGGAGGAACTTGTCGCGCTGGTTGAGACCGTACAGGATTTCGTTGCGGGTGACCGTGATGATGGTCTGCCCTTTGGCGCGGCCTTTGACCTCAATGTGACGGCTCTCGGGGAGGCGTCCGTCGCGGGCGGGGGGGAGGCTGGTGATGTCCCAGCCACACTTTTGCGCCGAGACGTCGATGACTTCGTGGCCCAAAGCGCGTTCGGCGTCCATTACCGCTTGCATGGCGATACGCTCGATGCGGCTACGGGCGTCGGCATCGGCCGTCCAGCCGGGCTCGCCTTTGCGCTGGAGCAAGAGGCCCTGCGGGATCACCAGCGCGCCGCCGAGGATGACGGGGGTCGCCGAGACGATTTGGCGCATGGCGCGCAAGGCCCGTTCCCGGGCTTGTAGGCGGGTGCTGAGCTCATCGATGGTGCGCCGGGTATTTTCGAGATTGAGGCGGACATCTTTGCCTGCCGCAATGTCGTCTCTGAGCTTGGCATAGCGAACGGACCAGAAGTCGATCTCCTTGACGAGGCGCTCGTGTACCGCTGCCAGGGTTTTGTCGACCATGGCCTCCCGGCGGGACTGCACTTCGTTGAAGTGTTCCGGCACCAGATGTTCGGAGGCATAGGCCAGTGCCTGCGCGTCCAGATCGCGGCTAATCCAGTCTGCGGCAAGGATGTCTTGCAGCAAGTTCCGATCACTGGGCGCTATGGGCTCCAGGTCGAGGTGAGGGGCCCAGCCGGCATTGTGGGCAGACCCCGCGGGATCGATCTCTACGAACTGGAGACGGCGGGAGATGATGGTCTGGGGTTCCGTTCCCTCCTTGACGGCGTGATCGATGAGGACGAGCACCCGTGGCATGAGACCAGGATCGTTGGGATCGACCAAAACGGCTCCTTGCTTGAGCTTGGAGCGGTGGGTTTCCAGGACCAAATCCGTAACCGTTTGCATTAGGGGGTGAGCCGGATGCAGGAGCGTGGCGACCGGCGCGCCGACGCGGTCGGTAAGACGCACCTGTTGTTTTTCAAAGCAGACGCGCTCGTAGCGCTGGAGCACAGGCTCCCGGTAGCGGTGGTCTCGGCCAGACAATCGTCGATCGCGCTCGCGGATGGCCGCGGGCACGTAGGTAATCTCGTAGCGGCCGGATTCGCGCGGGCGCAGTTCCCCTCCCTGCTCGCCAAAGGCTTTGGTGAAGAAAGAGCGGACAAAGAAAGGTTGTAGCTTGCGGGCTTCGGCCTTCTCCATCTCTTCCTTGACGGCAAAGAGGCGCCTCTCGTCCATCACTTCTTCGCAGAGGGCATTCCGCTGAAGGATCTGTCGAATGCGCTCGGTGTCGAGGGCGCCTTCTACCCGTTGAAGCAAACGGGCACGGACTTCGGGGTCGGAACCGTAGCGGATGGCCTCGATGAGTAGGTCCTTGAGGGGTTTGTCTTCAAAGACCTCTCCAAGGATGTCGAACACACGACCGCCCAGGGCTTGGCGCTCGATTTCCAGTTTTTCGAAAAGCCGCTGAAACACATCGCCTTCTCGGGTTTCGGAGGCTACCAGGTTCCAGAGATGACAAACCTCTGTTTGACCAATGCGGTGAATGCGCCCGAATCGCTGCTCCAGACGGTTGGGGTTCCAGGGAAGATCGTAGTTCACCATCAGATTGGCATTTTGCAGGTTCACGCCTTCCCCTGCCGCATCGGTGGCCAGCAGTACGCGCACGGCGGGGTCGTTGCGGAACAGCTCCTGCACCTTGCGGCGTTCTTCGCGCTTGACCCCACCGTGGATCATCAC
>DDOU01000069.1:1932-4287 GCA_002341825.1 Candidatus Igneacidithiobacillus taiwanensis
AGTTTGCGCTGCCGGCCATCGGCATCTCGCATCTCTGGGGTGTCTTGCAAGAGGCGAGAGAGCTCGTCCCATTTGCGGTCCTGACCGGAATAAACCACTTGGCGGGCTTGTTCTTCCAGACTTTCTAGCAGGGCGATTTCGGCCTCCAATTCCTGGATGGTGCGGGCGGCCGTGGCCTGATCGACGACGGCCTCCTCAAAGTTTTCGTAGTCGTCGGGGGACATGGCGTCTGCCGATTCCCAAATGTCCTCCGGCACGCCGGCGTTGCCAAGGCCCGCCAGGGTCTCGGCCAGTGCCCTGCCGCGCTGTCCCAGCTTCTCTTCTTCGACCCGACGTTTGAGCTTATGGCGACGGCGCTTGAGCGACTGGTAGATGGCCTCGGGGCTGGAGGCCAGGCGGCGCTGCAGGGTAGTGAGGGCAAAGCCGACGGTACCCTTGCGTCCGCCGTCGACAAGCTCGTCGGCCTTGGCGAACTCCGTTTTGACATATTCGGTGACGGCCGCATAGAGCGCCGCTTCGGCATCGGAGAGTTGATAATTGACGGTGTAGGCGCGACGTTCTGGAAAAAGAGGCGTGCCGTCGAACTTGAGCAGGTCTTCCTTGATCATGCGGCGCATGAGATCCGAAACGTCGACCTTGTGCGCACCGTCACGGAACTTGCCGTAAAAGCGATCGGCGTCCAACAAAGAGAGAAAGAGCTGAAAATCCTCTTCCTTACCATTGTGCGGGGTGGCAGTCATCAGCAAAAAGTGGCGGGTGATGCTGCCGAGCAGTTCTCCCAACTGAAAACGCTTGGTCTTGCTGATCTTGTTGCCAAAGTAGCTGGCGGAGAGCTTGTGAGCCTCATCGACGACCACGAGGTCCCAATGGGAGTAGCGCAGTTTTTCGAGAAGGTCTTCTGAGCGAGCCAGCTGATCGACGCGGGCGATGAGCAGCTCGTGATCGTCAAAGGGGTTACCGCTGCGCGATTGTTCCACCTGCTCCCGGGAAAAAAGCAGGAAGGAAAGGCCAAACTTTTCAAACAGCTCATCTTGCCATTGTTCCACCAGGCTGCCAGGGGCGACGATCAGCACGCGCTGGGCGTCGGCCCGCATCAAGAGCTCGCGGATATACAGCCCGGCCATGATGGTCTTGCCTGCGCCGGGATCATCGGCGAGAACAAAGCGCAGGGGCTGACGTGGCAGCATTGCTTCGTAGACGGCGGTAATCTGGTGCGGCAAGGGCTCCACGTTGGAGGTGTGCACCGCCATCATCGGGTCGAAAAGGTGGGCCAGGTGGATTCGGTAGGCCTCGGTGACGAGTTGGAAATCGCTCCCCGGCGCATCAAAGGACCAGGGGCGTCCGACTTCTGCCAGGGAGAGCCGATCCTCATCGCTGCGAAAGAGCATTCGCTCGCGCAGGGTGCCGTCTGCAGTTTTGTAGTAGACCGTGACCGCATCGCTCCCGACGGCCTCGGTAGTGACGATGCGCACGACCTCGCCAGGCTCTAAGCCGGCGATTGCCGCATTCTTGGTCAAGGATTCCAGTTTCATTTCAGCCTGCAGGTTATTACAAAAATCAATCCATTTTCGACATCTTCCCGACGAAGCTTATGGCCTTTTGGACGTCTCCATTGCTAGCGAACGACTAATTCGCCCACGGCCAAGCCTGACTCGCACAACCACTTTTCCCCTCGTTTCCCACGCAAAATTGCAGCACGACCAAGAAAAAGGCCCCAGGATTTATCCTAGAGCCTTGTTTTTATTGGTGGGCCCGCACGGACTCGAACCGTGGACCAAGGGATTATGAGTCCCCTGCTCTAACCGACTGAGCTACAGGCCCAAAAGGTCAATTGAGGATGGTGATTTCACCATCAACAAAGCTGCGTAGGCGCTCGGATCGCGAGGGGTGCCGCAGTTTGCGCAGGGCCTTGGCCTCGATCTGACGGATGCGCTCCCGCGTCACGTCAAACTGCTTGCCGACCTCCTCGAGGGTGTGGTCGGTGTTCATGCCAATGCCAAAGCGCATGCGCAGCACTTTTGCTTCGCGCGGGGTGAGACCGGTGTCGAGCAATTCCTCCACCACCTCACGGATGGCGGCATTGATAGCCGCATCCGTAGGCGCAGCCACATTGCGATCCTCAATGAAATCGCCAAGATGCGAGTCTTCGTCGTCACCAATGGGCGTCTCCATGGAGATGGGCTCTTTGGCAATCTTCAAGACCTTGCGGATTTTATCCTCGGGCATCTCCATGCGCTCGGCGAGTTCTTCTGGACTCGGCTCGCGCCCCATCTCCTGCAGCATCTGGCGGGAGATGCGGTTGAGCTTGTTGATGGTCTCGATCATGTGCACCGGAATCCGGATGGTGCGCGCCTG
>DDOU01000011.1:0-122 GCA_002341825.1 Candidatus Igneacidithiobacillus taiwanensis
TCCGCTTGCTGCGGATCGCCGCTGAAGCGGGCGCGAAAAGCGGCACGAAAGCGTTGCAGATCCTCCGCCGCCACCGGTACCTCGCGCGCCGGCAAGAGCTCGACGCGCTCGACCTTGTCCAG
>DDOU01000011.1:205-960 GCA_002341825.1 Candidatus Igneacidithiobacillus taiwanensis
TCGATGATGCCGCCGCGCCAGGCAATCTCTCCTGCTTCGGAGACCTCACTGACCGTGTGGTAGCCGGCGTCGATCAGACGCTGACGGAATTCTTCCAGGTGCAGGGGATTGCCGCGCTGCAGCCAGAGAGCGTGCCGAGTGAGATATTCCGGCGGCGGCAGGCGCTGCAAGACGGCTGCCGCCGGGGCCAGAATCAGCCCCCGCCATTGCGGCATGGCAGCGAGGCTAGCCAGGCGTGCCGTGCTGATTTCCGCGGGTGGCTGCAGCCGATCGTAGGGCAGCACCTCGCGATCCGGAAATACCAAGGGGCTGGCCAAATCGGGGGCAAAGAACTGCCATTCCCGCTGCCACTCCTCGATGTCGCGGCTGGCCGCGACGATCAGCAACAAGGGCCGCTGTAACTTGCGCTGGAGCTCGGCAAGTAGCAAGGCCTGGGCCGCACCGGGGCTGGGGGGGAGACGATCGATTTTTCCGCGTTGGGGCAACAGCGACCCGAGCCAATCCATCTGCAAGATTCTGCATCCCTCAAATTCCAAAGGGCACAGTCTATGCAGGGGGTAAGAAAACTGCAAAATTGCGCAACACTCGGGTATGCTCTCGGCAGGGTTAGGGAGGAGCATGATGGTAGACGTTTGGGCGCTGCTGCCCGCTGGTGGACAAGGACGACGTTTTGGTTCGACGCTGGCCAAGCAATACCTGCCTCTGGCAGGGAGCACGGTCTTGGCCCACGCCCTTGCACCGTTTTTGCAGGAAAC
>DDOU01000011.1:1013-1170 GCA_002341825.1 Candidatus Igneacidithiobacillus taiwanensis
CTGCGCAGACGGAGCGCTTGCTGCCGCCGGTGGCGGGCGGTGCCGAGCGCCAGGACTCGGTTCGCCTTGGTCTGCAGGCGCTGCTGGCGCGGGGTGCCGAGGCGGCCGACTGGGTTTTGGTACACGATGCCGCCCGCCCCTGTTTACGCCAGCAAGA
>DDOU01000011.1:1210-2088 GCA_002341825.1 Candidatus Igneacidithiobacillus taiwanensis
CCCGTGGCGGACACCCTCAAACGTGCCGAGGCAGATCGTGCCGTGGCAACGGTAGATCGTCGTCAGCTCTGGCGTGCCCTCACCCCCCAGGCCTTCCCCCTTGGCGCCCTGTTGCAGGCCCTCGACGATGCGCGGGCCGCGGATGCCGTGGTGACCGATGAGGCCTCGGCCCTCGAACGTCTCGGTTGGCAGCCGCGCCTCTTGGCGGCCCATGCCGATAATCTCAAGATCACCTATCCCGAGGATCTGCCTCTGGCAGAAGCCATCCTCGCCGCGCGGAGAGAAACATGAATTTTCGTATTGGACAGGGTTTCGATGTGCATGCCCTGGTGCCCGAGCGGCCCTTGATTCTGGGCGGGGTGACGGTTCCCTACCACTTGGGCCTTGCCGGGCATTCCGATGCCGATGTCCTCATTCATGCCATTTGCGACGCCCTCCTGGGGGCCCTCGCGCTGGGGGATATCGGCAAGCATTTTCCCGACACCGACCCTCGCTTTGCCGGCGCCGATTCCCGCGTGTTGCTACGCCATTGTGCTGGCTTGCTACAGAGGGCGGGGTATCGGATTGGTAATGTCGACAGCACCCTCATTTGTCAGCGCCCCAAACTCGCTCCACATATTCCGCAGATGCGCGAGAATCTGGCGGCGGACCTCGGCGTCGCTATGGAAGCCGTGAGTGTCAAGGCGACCACCACCGAGCAGCTCGGCTTTACCGGTCGCGGCGAGGGGATTGCCGCGCAGGCCGTCTGTTTGGTCCATGACGCCTGATCCCCTCGCTCGCCGCTATCCGCAGCTGCCGCTGCTGGTAGCCGCGTTTCGCTCCTCCCCAGAAACCTTCTTCGTGGAAGAAATCCTTCCCTTCGCGGCCGACGGGGAGGG
>DDOU01000011.1:2151-9368 GCA_002341825.1 Candidatus Igneacidithiobacillus taiwanensis
CGACATTGGCTATGCCGGCCTCAAGGACCTGCACGCCCGCACCCGCCAAGCCTTCACCGTTCCTTTGGCTGGCCGGCAGGAGCCCGACTGGTCGCAATTTCAGGTGCCTGGCATGCAGCTGCTGGAAGTTTCTCGGCATCGACGCAAACTGCGCCGGGGTGCCCATCGTGGCAATCGCTTCGTCGTTGTTGTCGAGACTCCCGTCGCCGCCACAATTTGGGAAGATCGCCTCGGCATGCTGGCAGCCCAGGGTTTCCCCAACTATTTCGGGGCGCAGCGCTTTGGCCGCGATAATCTACCAGCGGCGGGAAAGATGCTCGCCGCCGAGCATCGTGGTCGTATCCCCCACCATTTGCGCGCCCTGTTCTGGTCCAGCGCCAGGGCAGCCTTGTTTAATCTGGTGCTGGCTGAACGGGTAAGGCGCGGCTCTTGGGATCGGATCCTACCTGGCGAGATCCTGCAATTGGCGGGCAGCCACAGCCATTTTCTTGCCTCGCCAGAAGAGTGGCCGCAATTGCAGGAACGTCTCCGCGCCTGGGATTTGCACCCCACGGGACCCTTGCCCGGGCGGGGCGGTACCCTGCCGCTCGAGGAAGTGGCGACGCTGGAGCGGGAAGTTCTCGCTGCTTGGCCAGGTACGGACGGTTCTCCCGGCAACGGTACTGCTTGGGCAGAAGCCCTGGCACGCCAGGGGCTCGAGGCCGCGCGCCGGGCTCTACGGTGTCGCCCGGAACATGGCTCGGTAAGACAAGTGGACGACGGTCGAGTCGAATTCGCTTTTTCTCTGCCCTCGGGCGCCTATGCGACGGTGCTGCTCGAGGCAATCGGCGTGGTACCCCCCGCCGAAAGCGCTTGTTTCGGATAAGTACATACTTTACGATAAACTATTATCACAGTTCTAAGCGACAGTCTGGGAAGGTAAGCATGAAAAATCACGTGACCATTGGGCGTTTGGCGCGCGAGGCAGGGTTGGCGGCGGAAACCTTGCGCTATTACGAAAGAATCGGACTGATCCGTCCGGTGCAGCGAACGCAGTCGAATTACCGCCTCTATGACGAAGAGTCCGAGGCCCGCCTGCGCTTCATCCGGCGGGCGCAAAATCTGGGTTTTTCCTTGGCCGAAGTCAAAGAACTGCTCGATATCAGCAGTCGGCCCGAGAATGACATGGGGGCGGTGAAAGAAATCGCCCAAGCCAAGATCGCCGACATCGAAGACAAGATTGCCGACCTGCAACGCATGCGCGACGCCTTGGAAAGCATCAGCGAGCGTTGCCCAGGGCATGGTTCGGTAGAGGGTTGCCCAATTCTGGCTTCTTTGGCCGGCGTCGAGAAAACTCTGGAGCAAGCCCAGGGCTGACGTTAGGCCCGCAGGCGTCCCAGAAGAATCCGCAAGGCGCCGCTGCCGCCTTCGGTGGGGCGCGCTGGAGCAAAGGCGAGTACCTCTTGGTAGCGTTGCAGCCAGTGGCCAACGAGTCGCTTCAGCACAGGCACCTGCCCCGGCGAGCCGAGGCCCTTGCCATGAACGATGCGTATACAGGTGCGGCGGTGTCGGCGCGATTCCAGCAAAAAGTCGGCTACGGCCGCTCTTGCTTCGTCGACGCGCAGACCATGTAAATCAAGATCGGCCTGGATAGGCATCTTGCCCCGGCGTAAATCACGCAACAGGCGCTCGGGTAGACCAGGGCGTAGGTAGACCCAGTCGTCGCCAGTCCAGAATTCTCCCTCCTCTGGCGTACCCTGGGCGAGCGCGGCCAAGACGGCAAGCTCGTCGGCCTCGGCATATCTTGCCTGTGCCGGTGGTGCGGGTGGGCGCGGCGGCGGTTCTGGGGCGGGCAGGGGGTGTACGTCGGCAAGGGCCGAGCGGAACTCCTCCCGCTCGGCGTCGTCGAGTGGCGGCACGGAGGCAGTCCGTCGACCACCCCGCCGCTGCCCAGAGTGCCGACGCACGCACTAGGCGCTGGCTTGCTCCAGCCAGCGCTCCGCATCGAGGGCGGCCATGCAGCCGGTACCGGCACTGGTCACCGCCTGTCGATAGACATGATCCTGCACGTCGCCGGCGGCAAATACCCCCTCGATGCTGGTCATGGTGGCAAAGCCCTCGCGTCCGCCCTTGGTGATCAAGTAACCGGTTTCGTCCATCTCCAGCTGCCCTTGGAACAGCTGCGTATTCGGTTGATGACCGATGGCAATGAATACCCCCATCACCGGGATTTCCTGGGTCGAATCGCCAGACTGCAGGCGCAGGCCCGTCACCCCGGAGGCGTCGCCGAGCACCTCGGCAACGCTGTGGTTCCAGAGAACCTTGACGTTTTCCTTGGCAAAGAGCTTGTCTTGCAAAATCTTTTCGGCGCGAAACTTGTCGCGGCGATGGACGACGGTAACGGTCTTGGCAATGTTGCTGAGGTACAGGGCCTCTTCGACGGCAGTGTTTCCGCCTCCTACTACGGCAACATCCTGATTGCGGTAAAAAAAGCCATCGCAGGTGGCACAGGCCGATACCCCTTTACCGCGAAACTTCTCTTCGCTTTCGAGACCGAGATATTTGGCCGAGGCCCCGGTGGCGATGATCAAGGCATCGGCGCTATAGCTACCCTGATCGCCCTGCAGACGAAAAGGGCGCTGCTGCAGATCCGCTTTTTGAATGTGATCGAAAACGATCTCGGTATCGAAGCGGCGCGCCTGCTTCTCGAGCTCCGCCATCAGCTCCGGGCCCATGATGCCCTCGGCCGCGCCCGGCCAGTTGTCGACATCCGTCGTGGTCATCAACTGACCACCGGGCTCCATGCCCTGAATGAGAACCGGCTGGAGATTGGCGCGGGCGGCATAAATGGCTGCCGTGTAGCCTGCTGGGCCGGAGCCCAGAATGAGTAAGCGTGCGTGCTTGCTGTTTTCCGACATGAGAGCTCCTGAGCAATGGGAATGGGGAGAGTGTAGCACTCCTCGCCCTGCTAGGACGATACCGACGCAGCGGCGCAATCCCTTGACAATAAAGGGAAGCCTCGGATAGCTTGCGACCATGTCGAAAGTGCGTGGGGCAACTGCGGGTAAAATTCCGCAGAGTAAAAGCAAAGCGGCCGGGTCGGGCTATCCCTGGCGAGGGGAGTTGTGGATCTTTTTCCTTGTCTTGACCGGGGTCTTTGCCGGTATTGCCCTGCTTAGCTTCCATCCCTTCGATCCGAGCTGGTTCAACAGCGGGCGGGGCGAGCCAGTGTGCAACTGGGGCGGCACCCTCGGGGCGGAGTTGGCGGCTTTCCTCGTGCAAACCTTTGGTTTGGCCGCATGGCTGCTGCCCTTCGCCTTTTTGGCGCATGCTTGGAGCTGGTTTCGACGCGTGCACCGCCAGGCCCCGCTGCCGCGCCTGCGTACCTTTGGTGGGCTGCTCCTGCTCTTCAGCATCAGCGTTCTCGGGGCGCTGCTCTGGCCTCTCGCTTGGTGGCCCGTTGCCGGGCAGAGCCCGGGGGGCATCATTGGCGCTGGCTTCACCCATCTCCTGGCGCCCATGATTGGCACGGTGGGGGCGAGTCTGGTCTTTCTTGCCGTATTTGTGCTTGGTCTGGCCTTATTGACTCGCACTAGCCCCACCCAGTGGGTGCATTATCTCCGCTTCCCCACACTCCCGCAGCTGCGCCTACCGCCGCTGCCACGACCGCGCTTCCGCCTGCGGCGAGCCGCAGCAACGGTCGAAAAAGCGCGTCCCTCGGCACCGTCGGAAAGCGTTGCCAGTCCCGAGACTGCAAGCGTACCGAAGTCAGAGCCTCGCCCCCAGCCGCCGGTGCGGGCGCGGAATATGGAGAAGTCCAAGCCGGCACAATTGCCGCTACCGGTACCCGTCGGCCCGCCCCAGGCCGATGGCTTGCCCTCCCTGACCTTGCTCGACGCCGCCGATGCCGACGACCCCACTCTCCTGCCTTCGCCCGAAGAGCTGGCGGCGCGCTCCCGCTTTCTCGAGGAAAAATTTGCCGATTTTGGCGTGAGTGCCGCAGTCGTCGATGCCCATCCGGGACCCGTCATTACCCGCTACGAAATCGAGCCGGCAGCTGGCGTCAAGGTGAGTCAGGTGGCGGGTCTCAGCAAGGATTTGGCACGGGTACTCACCGCACGGGTGCGCGTCGTCGAGGCCATCCCGGGTAAGGCGACCATGGGCATCGAAGTGCCCAATCCCAAGCGCCGCGTCGTGCGTCTCTCGGAAATTCTCGGCAGCTCGGTTTTCGTGCAGAGTAAAAGTTTTCTTACCCTGGCGCTTGGACAAGACATCAGCGGCCATCCCGTCGTTGCCGATCTTGCGCGTATGCCGCACCTGCTGGTTGCCGGCACTACGGGCGCCGGCAAGTCGGTTGGCGTCAATGCCATGATCCTCAGTATCCTCTATAAGGCTACGGCCCAGGATGTACGCCTCATCCTCGTCGACCCGAAAATGCTCGAGCTTTCGGTATACGAGGGCATCCCACATCTGCTCGCCCCGGTGGTCACCGATATGCAGGAAGCAGCCAATGCCCTGCGTTGGTGTGTGGCGGAGATGGAACGGCGCTACAAGGCCATGGCCCATGCTGGGGTGCGTAACCTCGCCGGCTACAACCAAAAGCTGCGCGAAGTCGAAGCGCGTGGCGAAACCCTTGCGGGGCCAGAAAAGGACCTCAACGGTGATGCCATTCCCCTGCGCCCGCTGCCGGCCATCGTTGTGGTCATCGACGAATTTGCCGACTTGATGATGGTGGTGGGCAAGCAAGTGGAAACCCTGATAACCCGGCTGGCGCAGAAGGCGCGTGCTGCCGGTCTGCACCTCATCATGGCGACCCAGCGCCCTTCGGTAGACGTGATTACCGGTCTCATCAAGGCCAACATCCCAACCCGTATTGCCTTTCAGGTGTCTTCGCGCATCGATTCACGCACCATTCTCGATCAGATGGGGGCCGAGACCCTGCTCGGTCAGGGCGACATGCTCTACCTGCCGCCGGGCAGCGGCTACCCCCTGCGGGTGCATGGCGCCTATGTGAGTGACGACGAAGTCCATCGCGTGGTCGAGAGCCTGCGGCAACTCGGTGCCCCGGAATATGACGAAGACATCCTCGCTGGGGTGGGAGAAGACGGTAGCAGCGGGGAAGGTGGGGATAGCGATGCGGAAAGCGATCCGCTCTACGACCAGGCGGTGGCCATCGTCACCAGCAGCCGCAAGGCCAGCATCTCCTATGTGCAGCGCCAACTCAAAGTCGGTTATAATCGGGCAGCTCGAATGATCGAGGAAATGGAGAGGGTAGGCATCGTTGGACCCCTACAAAGCAATGGCAGTCGAGAAGTCTATGCAGCCGCGCCGCCCCGTGACTAAGATCCGGCAGCGCTTTGTTGGCGTAGTGCTGGGGTTGCTTGCTGTCGGAATGACGACGGCAGCGTGGGCGACGGCGCCGGCGGCTCTCCTGCAAAAATTCTTTCAGTCCAGTAAAACGGTCACTGCCAATTTTCAGCAAGAGGTGCTCAACCAAGGCGGTGTGGTCGAGCAGCGCGCCCAGGGAAAACTCTGGATTTCCCGCCCCGGGCGTTTTCGTTGGGACTACGCCGGCAAAAATGGGCAGACCATCGTCTCTAATGGCAAGGAAGTGTGGCTCTATGAGCCGGCCTTGCAGCAGGTCACCGTCCAACCCTTGGGCAAGGTTCTTGGTAGCACGCCGGCCGCCCTCATTGCCGGGCGCGATGTCCTGACCACGGATTTCGACATCAGTGCCTTACCGGCCAAAGACGGGCTAGACTGGGTATTGCTCAAGCCCAAGCAAGGGCAGGCCCAAGGTTTTACCGCCATTCGCATGGGTTTCAATAGCGCCGGACAGCTGCGCCAAATGTGGATGGAAGATGCCTTTCAACAGCAAACCGTGCTGCATTTCGAAAAGGTACGCACCAATATACCGATCTCGAGCCAGACCTTTCACTTTACTCCGCCTGCCGGGGTAGATGTCCTAAAAAATCCCTGAAGCGGAGTGCTCATGCGTAATCCCTTGCTGTATCTCGCCATTGCTGGCTTGCTCGAATTGGCAGGCGTTGGTCTGGCGGCCGCCAATGCCTTCTCTGCGCCCACTGGAGCGGCGGCCCTCTCCGAGGCCGGCGCCGTCGTTGCCGACGGCCAGCCGGTGAGCAATTACTCGTATAACCCAGCGGGAATGGCCTTCTTTCCGGGTAGCCGTGCCGCTCTCGAAATTCTCGCGCAACGCCCCTCCTATACCTTCGATGGCGGCGGCACGAGTATCGGCGGGCAGACCAAAACCAACATTTTGGCCGATCTCTACTACACCCACCGTTTCGATCAGATGCCTCTGGCCGTCGGCATCGGTATTACCTCCCCTTACATCGCTCACAACACCTGGGCGGCGGACACCCTCGGCGTCAACAACCCAGAGCTACAGACCCAACTACGCATCATCGACATCAATCCTAGTGTTGCCTACCTGCTCTTGCCGGACCTCAGCGTGGCGGTGGGGCTGGACTATTACCAGAGCATTGGCGGCAAATTTGGTCCGCTTTCCGCCAATGGTGGCGGTGTGGGTGGGCGGATCGGGCTTCTCTACAGCACCGAAGGCTATAATGTCGGGCTCAGCTATATTTCTCCCGCGAGCATCAGCGCCGGCGGTGGCAAAATTAGCCTGCCGGGCAAGCTACAGGCGGGTTTGCGCTATCGCTGGACACCTTCCTTTGCCACAGAATTGGATGTCGACTGGACCGACTGGCAGAACAGCCAGCTACCCTACTACGGCAACTTGGGTTGGAAGTCGGCCCTTGCCTATCGCGTCGGGCTCAGTTACCACCTCAACCAAGACCTAGAAATCCGCGGTGGTATCGCCCACGAGGATAGTCCGGCGGGCGGTCAGGCAGTGCAGCTGGCGGTACCGGCTACTGCCTCCAACCAGGCCGCCTTCGGTTTGGGCATCGGTTTGGGTCCCTGGCATTACGACATCGGCGCTGCTTATGCCCTCTCTGGCACGGCCGCTGGGGTTGCGTATCCGCTGCCCGGCAGCTCTGTAACCGTCCCGGCAGCCAACTACAAGGCCAGTCAGTTTACCTTTGGATTTGCCCTCGCCCGCAGCTTCTGATTTATAGTCACGAGTACGCAATGATGGCGCAACGGCCTCTGGCAGCGCGCCTGCGCCCTCGGCGCCTGGAGGATTTCGTCGGCCAGCCGCGCCTGCTCGGTCCGCAAGGGTCGCTGCGCGCCTTCCTCGATGGCGGCGCACTGCC
>DDOU01000011.1:9424-13407 GCA_002341825.1 Candidatus Igneacidithiobacillus taiwanensis
TGGCTCACCCTCTCTGCCGTCGAGAGCGGCGTCAAGGACTTGCGTGCCGCGGCCGAGCAGGCAGCACAAGCCGTCAATCAGGCTACGGTGCTTTTCGTCGATGAAATCCATCGCTTCAATCGCAGTCAACAAGATGCATTACTCCCCTACGTGGAGGAGGGGCGCTTTACCCTGATTGGGGCAACCACCGAAAATCCCAGCTTTGCCCTCGGCGCAGCCCTGCTCTCGCGTACTCAGGTGCTGGTGCTCGAGCCCCTCGACGACGCGGCCTTGCTGCAGATCCTCACGCGTGCCCTGACGGATCCGGAAGATGGCTTGGGTGCACGGCACCTCACATTGCCGCCCGAGGCGCAAGAGCTGCTTCTCGAGGCCGCCGATGGTGATGCCCGCCGCCTGCTCGGAATTCTCGAAGCCGCTGCCGGAACGCGGCAAAACGCCCAAATCGAGCGCGAGGATATTCAGCGTGCCATCGGCCAATATTGGCGGCGCTTCGATCGCCAAGGCGAAAACTTCTACGATCAGATATCCGCCTTTCACAAGTCGTTGCGCGGCTCCGACCCCGATGCCGCCCTGTACTGGCTCGCGCGTATGATCGACGGTGGCGCCGATCCCCTCTACCTGGCGCGCCGCATGGTACGCATGGCGAGCGAGGATATCGGCCTTGCCGACCCGCGTGCCCTGCCGCTGGCGATCGCGGCCCGCGATGCCTATGCCTTTCTCGGCAGTCCCGAGGGCGAGCTTGCCCTGGCTGAGCTTGCCGTCTACTTGGCCAGTGCTCCCAAGAGCAATCGTATCGAAGAGGCGTGGAACAAAGTACGAGCCCAGGTGCGCCGCGATGGCAGTCGGCCGGTTCCCCTGCATCTGCGCAACGCCCCAACCAAGCTGCTGCGGGCGCTGGATTATGGCAAGGAATACCAATACGATCACGAATTTCCCGATGCCATTGCCCCGGACCAGAGCTATCTGCCCGAGGGCTTGCGCGGCGTGCGTTGGTATACTCCCAGCGAACGGGGCTTTGAACAGCAAATGGGCGAGCGTTTGCGTTGGATTGCCGCCCATCGAAAGCGGCAAGGAGACTGAATCATGTTGGATCCCAATCTATTACGCGGACAACCGGAAGAAGTGGCCAAGGGCCTCGCCCGGCGCGGCTTTTTCCTGGATGTCGATGCCCTGGTGGCCCTCGATCAACGGCGCAAGACCTTGCAGATCGACATCGAAGGCCTGCGTAATGAGCGCAATCGTTTGTCTAAAGCCATCGGCCTCGCCCGGCGCGAAGGAAGAGACGGAGCAGCGGAACAAGAGCGGGCAACCCAGGTTAGTCAGGAGCTGGCGGCGCGCGAGGGAGACCTTGCCAGCGCCTTGGCAGCCTGGGAAGAACTCAGCCGTAGTTTGCCCAACATCCCCCAGCCAGACGTTCCCGATGGAAAAGACGAGCAGGACAACGTCTGCCTACGCCACTGGGGCGAGCCTGCCCGAGCTGCGGGGCCGGTAGAGGACCATGTCGACGTCGGTACGCGCCTGGGAATTCTCGATTTTGCTGCTGGCAGCAAGCTCGCCGGTGCGCGCTTCGTCGTGCTGCGTGGCGATGCTGCCCGCCTCGAGCGGGCCCTGATTCAGTTCATGCTCGATCTCCACACCCGCGAACATGGTTATGAGGAAGTCGCCCCGCCCTATCTCGCCAATGCGCAATCACTCCTAGGTACCGGGCAGTTGCCCAAATTTGAGGAAGATCTTTTTGCCCTGCGCGATGATCCCTACTACCTGATTCCCACCGCCGAGGTGCCCCTCACCAATCTCCTGCGGGAGGAGATTGTCGACGTACTGCCGCAGCGCTTTTGTGCCTATACCCCCTGCTTCCGCCGGGAGGCAGGCTCTGCCGGTCGCGATACCCGTGGGATGATCCGGCAACACCAATTCGACAAGGTCGAACTGGTGCAAATCGTTCGCCCCGAGGACTCTGCCGCCGCCTTGGAGGCGCTCACGGCCCATGCCGAAGAGGTTCTGCGTCGCCTGGAGTTGCCTTACCGGGTCATGTTCCTCTGTGCTGGCGACATGGGCTTTGCCGCCGCTCGCACCTACGACCTCGAAGTCTGGCTGCCCAGTCAGCAGTGCTACCGAGAAATCAGCTCCTGCAGCAATTTTGAGAGTTTCCAGGCGCGGCGTTTGCAATTACGGTATCGCGATGCCGAGGGTAAGCCGCAGTTGGCCCACACCCTCAACGGCTCGGCCTTGGCGGTAGGGCGAACCCTGGTCGCCCTGCTCGAAAACCATCTCCAGCCCGATGGGCGAGTGCGGATACCCGCGGTCCTGCAGCCCTATTTGGGGGGGCAAGAATACCTTGGTACGGTAAGCGAGTAGAGCCGGTGGAAAAAGGCTATACGCCGGTTTCCTGCGCCCTGCATAGTGAGCTCGAGCTATCTGTACTTCGCGGCACGCGCTGTCGCCTGCGCTTACTAGATGGTCGACGGTGGCAGGGGTGGGCGGTGGATGTTTGGTCGGCCGTGGGCCGTGAATGGTTGTTGTGGAAAATGGATGGAGCGCGGGCAGGAGAACTGCTCTGCCTGGATTTACTGATGATTGAGGAAATCAATGAAGCACCATATGCGTTGGGGTAGTGTCCTAGCTTGGCTATCGTTCTTCTGTCTGCTCGGCGTTGCCCGCGCCGCCGAATTTCCTTTGCCTCCTGCCGGGCAAAACATGGTCGGAGGGCTCAAGGTTGTCATTGCCCGTCACCAAGATACCTTGCTCGATATCGCTCGGCACTACGACGTTGGCTACAACGAAATTCGTGCCGCCAATCCTGGTGTCGATCCTTGGCTGCCGGGCGCCGGGACGCATGTGGTGGTCCCGACGTGGTACATTCTCCCGCCAAAGCCTTGGGTAGGTATCGTCATCGACATCCCGGCGCGGCGCTTGTTTTATTTTCCCGCCGGGCAGAAAGTCGTGTACACCTATCCCATCGGCATTTTTCGCCCGAACTGGCCGGACCCCTTGGGTACCACTCGAATCATCGCCAAGGTGAAGAACCCGAGCTGGACCGTACCCAAAAATATCCAGGAAGAACACGCCAAAGCCGGTGAGCCGATTCCCGCCTACTTTCCGCCGGGCCCCGACAACCCCATGGGTGAACTCGCCCTAGAGACGGGATGGTCGCAGATCTTCATCCACGGCACCAACAAACCCTGGGGTGTTGGTATGCGGGTAAGTCATGGCTGCTTCCACGTCTACCCCGAAAATGAGGTCCAGCTTTTTAAGATGGTCAAGGTGGGCACGCCGGTACGCAGCATCGATGAACCCTATCTCGTTGGCACAGATGGGAATGGTCACTTCTACTTACAAAGCTTTGCACCCATTGAGGCTTACAAGAATCCGTTGTCACCACAGCAGCGGGCGGTGAACGCCATTAGCGCATACCAGAGCGCGCAGCATACCCAATTCGTGGTCGACTGGCAGCGGGTGATCGACTTGGTGCAAAAGCCCAACACCATCCCCACCCCCATCGACGTCAACTCCCCGAGCCTGCGCGAGATTGTCGATCAATTGCCTGCCGAACCCTATCGCTTTGCTCCGTATGGCGCCGACGCCAATCAAGCCACTCCGCCCGGTGCAAAAGCTCCCACTGTCGAGCCGTAGTCGGCAGGCTGTCCATGATGACGGTCGGTGGGTGCCTGGTCGTCGAGGAGTGCGAAGCCCCTGTAGGGGGGGCTTGCGCGTTGCATCCGAGTCGTCAGCCAGAAGCGCAAGATCGTCTTACTCCCACTCTCCCGGCTGAGCGATTTCGACGCCGTCGTACCAAAGGCTGCCAGGAGTGCTTGCCAAAAGCCGGAGAGGCCGGTATAGTGCGCCTCCTCGACGCGATGGTAGCTCATCGAACCGAGGGGGTCAGCCGAGTCGGGGTTGACAGGCAGTAAGAGTAAAAGCTATTGTGTAAGACCCGGTGCGGGGTGGAGCAGCCAGGCAGCTCGTCGGGCTCATAACCCGAA
>DDOU01000113.1 GCA_002341825.1 Candidatus Igneacidithiobacillus taiwanensis
GGAGATGTCTTTCAATGTCGACCCTGACTTTATGGAAGATCGCGACTGTGTGCCCTGCTTTTTGGGAGTAGTGCAAGGAAGCCCCATTTCTGCCGAGCGCATTACCCTGGAATTGCTCGAAAGTGGCGATTTTTTGCAGGGGGACATCGCGGTACAGCGCCTCGAGCATCTGTGCGAAACTGGCGCTCAAATTGCCCTCGATGATATTGGCAGTGCCTACTCCTCCTTATTGCGCCTGAAGAACCTCCCCATCAAAAAAATCAAACTCGACCAAGAACTGGTCAAAGATCTAGCGCGCGAACCGAAAATCATCGCTTTTGTGCAAAGCATGAAATTTCTCGCCGATGGCCTTGGCGCGACACTGATCGTGGAGGGGGTCGAGACCCCCGCGATTCTCGAGGCCATGGGCAACCTCAGCCAGGACTTGGTTCAGGGATACGCCATCGCGCGCCCGATGGATGCTACCGCCTTCGTGCAGTACTTGCGTTCAGATCCCACCTTTCCAAGGCCAGAATCGCCTGGCTCCCTGCTCGGCGCTTATGCCGCACACGTCCTACGCCGACCACTCCTCTACAGCCTGTCTGCCGAAATGAGCGAGCTTTCTCCCGTCGAATTTCTCGAGCGCAGTCCGCTATTGCAGTACCTGCGGCTCTATCCCAGCCTGCAGACGAAACCGATTTTGGAAGCCTACGGCAAGCTTCGAGAAGTCGATCAGCAATCCCCCCAAGGCGTCAAACAACGTCTGCAGGAAATCGAAGAGAATCTGCAGCCCCTCCTTTTTGCCGCCATCCGCGCGGCGGACGAGGAAAGTTGAGTATGTTCCTTTCCAACATGTCTTCGTAGGCGATAGAAACATGACCGCCGTAGCCTATCTGCCCGCTCCGGTAGAGATCTCCCTTACCGATACCGCTACGCACTGGTCACGCAGCAAATGGCTGCGGGTGAATATTGGATTATTTTTGGGGGTGCTACTTGCCAGTGGCCTCAGTAATTTACTATTTTCACCGCACCTTCCTAGCCAATTCTGGCCCATCTGGGCGGCTCAGGGCGTCGTCGCTTATGGTCTACTGGTCTGGGGGGCACGCGTTGTCCCTGTGCTCTTTCTCACCCGTCTGTTGGAAAATGGCTTTTTTGGGCATCTACCTTGGGGCATCAACCTCTGGGCGAGCCTGGTGCTGGTGGGTACCCCTTGGCTCGGCTGCTGGCTTTTGCACCGCGTTTCGCCGCATTGGAACGGCTTTCAGCAGGTACGCTCCACGCTGTTTTTCCTGCTTTTCGTCGTTTTTGTTCCAGCGCTCCTCGGCACCCTGTTACTACTCCTGGGTGCGCGTTTACTGACGCACGCCCAGGGCCCCAATACCGTACACCTGATCCTCTACTGGACCTTGGCGCAGAGTGCCGCCTTTCTCAATGTCACGGTACTCCTTCTGATCTTGCTACGCGGGCATGGCGGCGGTCTACAGCGCTGGCGCTCTTTTCTGGCGTATGCGCTGCTCCTCGAAGGGACTATCCTACTTCTCTTCTTTCAACATTTTCCTCGCGAAAATCTCGCCGAGGCCGCGGTCATTCTCCTAATCTTTCCCTTTTTATGGTTATTGGCGACGTTCTCCGTAAAGCTGGTCTATCCATTGGCTTTATTCGGTTTCCTGACCGCCTTGCTCGCCACCAGTCGGGGGTTCGGCCCGTATGCAAACCCTCTGTTCATTTTTCCGGAGACCACCGCGCTGTTGGTCGGCATGGTCATGGAGACCATTGGCTTGATTGCCGGTGCCATGATGACGGAGCGCAGCACCGCTATCCTAGCTCTCGAGCGCGCCAAACGCGGCTTGGAAGATCGACTTGCGGAGCATTCCCGCGATCTGTGGGAACGCAACCGCGAACTGCAAATTCGCGACAGTTTTTTGCAGTCGGTAACAGAAATCAACCGGCTCTTTGCCAACGTTGAGGATCACGAAAATATTGCGACGGTGCTCGTGCGTTTCTGCCAAATTCTGGTAGAGCACATGCACCTTGCCGCCGTCTGGATCGGACATAATAGCAGCGGCGATGTCATCCAGATCGCGGCACATGCCGGTCCTTTGGGAACGCCGCTGAGCCAGCTACAGATTTATGTGCAGGGGGGCATTGACGCACCACCATCGCCTTCCGGTCGCGCCATTGCCGAACAGCGTACACTGCTTTTTGAGGCCAACGATCCCCTCTTTGCCCCCTGGTTTCCGTTAATCCAGAAGTATCGGATGGGGGGCAGCATCTATACACCCTTCTTTTGGCCGGACGGCAGCCATGGTGTTCTCTCCCTATACCGATATGCGAATACCGCCTTTCCCAACGAAATTGTCGATCTCCTGGAGCGCCTGGGCGATGATCTAGCGGCATTTCTGCGTCAACGCCAAGTCACCCAGACCCTGCACGCCATCCGTACCCTGCAAAAAACTATGCTCAGTGCCGGCGATATCGCCCTGCGCGCCCGCGACGGGGCGCAGATGTTGCAGGAAATTTGCGACGCCTTGGTGCATAGTGGGCTCTTCAATGCCGCCTTCATCGTCCGCCCCAATGCCGAGGGCGTCTTTGAGGCCCTCGCCATGGCTGGCCCCAACGTCGATTGGATCCTGGCTCGGCGCTGGACGATTGATCCCCAGGACATCCCCAATGGGCAGTCTCTTACCTCCCGCGCTTGGCGAGAAAACACCCATTTGGTCATCG
>DDOU01000138.1:0-734 GCA_002341825.1 Candidatus Igneacidithiobacillus taiwanensis
GAGCGGGCGACGATTTCCTGCCCCGGATAGCAGCCCTTTTTGAAATTGATACCGCCCAGCACCTCCAAATTCAGCTCCTGGGGGATGATCTGCTCGCTGCTGGCGCGGGTGATGAAGCCGGTGCCGGCACGAATGGCTGCTACCCACCAGTCATTGGCGGTAGTTGCCGTTGCCGGGAGTTTGGCTAACGTATCGCCGACTGAGGCGGCGTCGCTGACGAGCAGAAGTGCCGCCGGTACTGGCCAGGGTAGGGGGGCAAGAGCGGCAATGCCGGTATGCTCTGCAAGCCCAGCCGGATCGAGACCAGTACCCCAGAGCCCCCATACGTCTGCTGCCACGGTTTCGATTTCGGCTTTGGCCATCATGCGGAACTTGCGCAGTCGTTGCGCCACCTCTTCGACGAGGTCGCGGGCGAGGAAGAGGAACAAACCGTTCTCGCCGCGCCACAGAAAGAAGTTGGCAATCATCCGTCCCTTGGCGGTGCTGTAACTGCTCCACTGCCCGGCGCCCCTTGGCAGGGAGAGTAGGTCGTTGGAGAATTGGCTTTGCAAGAATTTGTCGGCGTCGGGGCCATGGACATGCAGGGCTCCCAAACTGTCGGTCAGGGGAGCGTAGTGTATGTCGGCCATGGGGTTTGTCTCCAAGAATGGGTTGTTGCAGGTCGCTCATGATAGCGCAGGAGGCGAGTTGGACCAATCATTACCGGCTCTGCGTTTGGGTAATCGACGCGCGCA
>DDOU01000138.1:830-975 GCA_002341825.1 Candidatus Igneacidithiobacillus taiwanensis
CTGGACCTACCTACGTTGTCCGCGGCAGCGGCCGCGCCTGCTGCTGCATCGTGGCGGCGATGTCTACGAGTTGCGCCTCCTTTCTGGTGCGCGTTGGCGCGGCACCATCCTACCCGGTGCCGTCTTTGCCTATCGTCTGCTCGTG
>DDOU01000138.1:1024-2850 GCA_002341825.1 Candidatus Igneacidithiobacillus taiwanensis
TGGCGGGTCCACGCCCGACGTCTGCGGCTCGGGGAGCCGTCCAGTCGCGACGCTGCAGCAAATGCCGCGGCGGCTCCGCCAGTTCCGGAAAATCTTGATCGAAATGACAGCCACGGGATTCGTGGCGCCGCAAGGCCCCTTCGGTAATCAATAGGGCGCAGCGTAGTAGGCTCCGCCACTCCAGGTCGGTGCGTCCTACGGGCAACGCGGTATCCAGACCCTCTGCCTCCCACTCCCGCAGCTGGGTAAGGGCACGCTCCATACCTTGCTGCTGACGGAGAATGCCGACCTCCTGCCAGAGCAAATCCTGTAGTTCGCGAATCCGCTCCGGCCGTTGTGCTTGGGTTGCGCTGGGCGCCGTGGCGGGTTGCGGCGGGCGCTTCGCGCTGCGGTCGGGGAGGGCGCTGGCACCGGCCAGGTCGGCATACACCGCGTGTGCCGCAACGACGCACTCGAGCAGGGAATTGCTTGCCAAGCGATTGGCGCCGTGTAAACCGGTACTGGCGACCTCGCCAATGGCGTAGAGCCCGGGCAGTTCGGTTCTTCCTTGCGCGTCGACCAACACCCCACCACAGCTATAGTGGGCGGCCGGCACCACGGGAATCGGGCCGCGGCCGAGATCGTAGCCCCGCTCTCGACAGTGCCGGGCGATGTTGGGAAAGTGCTGCTCGATCAGATGTCCAGGCGCATGACTGATATCGAGCAGAACATGGTCGAGCCGCTTGGCCTGCATTTCGCGAATGATGGCGCGGCTGACCACGTCGCGGGGTGCCAATTCGCCACGCTCGTCGTGACGGGGCATGAAGCGTTCGCCATTGGGCAGGCGCAGCAAGGCGCCCTCCCCACGTAGGGCTTCGCTCAATAAAAAAGCGGGTTCGCCCGGGCTGTAGAGCGTGGTGGGGTGAAACTGCACGAACTCTAGGTCGCGCAGGGTGACCCCGGCGCGCCAGGCGAGATCGATGCCATCCCCCGTCGCCACGCTGGGGTTACTGGTGTGTCGGTACACCTGCCCCAAACCACCGCTAGCCAAGATCACGGCGCGCGCCGCAAGAAAGGTCCACGAGTCTTGCCCAGAAGCCTGTAGCCAGGCGCCAGTAATGCGCCCGTCATCCTCCTGCAGGGCGCCAACGAGGGTGTGGGGCAGCAGCTGGATGCGCGGTTCCGCCTGCGCCGAGTGCAGCAGTCCTTGGATGATGCTGTGTCCGGTCCGGTCGGCACGATGCAGAACGCGGCGGGCCTGATGTCCTCCCTCGCGGGTGAGCTGCCAGTGCTCGTCTTGCCGGTCAAACTGCACCCCCCAATGGAGGAGTCGCGCAATGGCTGCCGGTGCCTGCGCCAAAATTTGGGTCGTGGCGACGGGCTCGCAAAGCCCAGCGCCAGCGCGCAGAGTATCTGCCACATGCTGGTCGACACTATCGTCGCTCTCTGGCAATACGGCGGCAATGCCGCCTTGCGCCCAATCGCTCGCCGAGAGGGTCAGTGCGTCTTTGCTGAGCACCGTTACCCGCCCCAAGGCGGCTAGCTCCAAGGCGCAGGCAAGGCCGGCGCTACCGGCGCCAATGATCAAAAAATCGGTCTCTAGCATGGAGGGAATTGCCCTTGCGGTTGCGCGACTATGGACCGCTCATGATACGATGACGAATGCACTGGTGAAAGGCGCGCCAACTTTTGCCGCTGCATGGGCCAGCAGATTTTTCCAAAAGGAAATACCGAATGCGTAAACCGTCAGGGACGGCTACCGAGAGCAATACGGATGGTGGCGCCCAGACCGATCTTCTCCTCGTGCAGCGGGTACAGAAAGGTGAGCGGCGTGCCTTCGACTTGCT
>DDOU01000119.1:0-1010 GCA_002341825.1 Candidatus Igneacidithiobacillus taiwanensis
TTCTTCGACCAGGCCTCTGCCGCTTTGCTGATTAATGGCTTCGGGCACCTCCTATTGCAAGCGGGGGCGCCGGGCTGGCTGGTAACGGCATTGGCTGGCGGCCTCGGAGGCGGGCTCAATCTCGTCATCAGCTTCATTCCCCCTATCGGGCTTACCTTTCTCTTTCTGGCCTTTTTGGAAGACTCGGGCTACATGGCGCGGGCAGCTTATGTCATGGATCGTCTCATGCGTCGCTTTGGACTACCAGGCAATGCATTGGTACCGATGGTCATTGGCTTTGGCTGCAACGTGCCGGCCATCATGGGCTCGCGCATCATCGAAGACCCTCGTGGGCGAGTCCTGACGGTGCTAATGCAGCCTTTTATGTCCTGCTCTGCCCGACTCACCATCTACATGGCCTTTGCCGTGGTCTTCTTCCGCAGCAATGGCGGGCAGGTGGTCTTTCTGCTTTACCTCACCGGTATCCTCATGTCGCTGTTTACCGCCTGGCTCTTGGGCAATACCGCTTTGCGTGGCAGCGCCCGCGCCTTTGTCCTCGAGTTACCACCCTATCGACTGCCCAACTGGCGCAGTGTTGGCCTGCAGGCTTGGCAACGACTCAAGGTCTTCGTCTTGCGGGTGGGTAAGGTAATCGCCGCCATTGGCTTTGTGCTGTTCATCCTTCCGGGTATCGGCTGGACGCAAGGGGGGCTGCGTGCCACCGATATCGACCACTCTCTCCTTGCCCAAGGTAGCCGTGCCCTTACCCCCCTGTTCGCGCCCATGGGGATTCATCCCGATAACTGGCCGGCGGTGGCTGGTCTGGTAGCCGGAGCTGCCGCCAAAGAAGTCGTCATTGGTACGTTGAATGGCATCTACCAGCGCCAAGCCGGTGCCGATGCACTGGCGAGCTATCGCCACCCAGATATTGGCGCCCAACTCCTTGCCGCCGTGGAGACCATCCCAGAAAATGCGAAAAAGCTGGTGACCAGCCTGCAGGACCCCCTGGGCTTCAGCGATCTTGGCAACAA
>DDOU01000119.1:1080-2177 GCA_002341825.1 Candidatus Igneacidithiobacillus taiwanensis
CCTATCTCCTCTTTGTGCTGCTCTATATTCCATGCGCCAGCACTATGGGAGCCCTACGCCGCGAGATCGGTATGGGCTGGATGCTCTTTTCCATCGCCTATGGGGTCGGCATGGCCTGGGCGATCGCTACTCTGGTCTACCAACTAGGGACAGCGAGCGAGCATCCGGAAACGACAGCCCTATGGACGGGGCTCATCGTCATGGCGTTTGCCGCTCTCTACCTAGGGCTGCATCGACACGGACGGCGCACCGGCCCGCAGAGTTTGGGAGCGAAGAAAGCGTGAGCAACGCCCTCTTTGCCGTGCGCGATCTGCTGCGGGAGGGGGCGACTCTGAGCAGAGAAGAGATTGCGCAGCGCCTTTCCTTACCGAGTAGTACGGTCGAGGCTGCCTTGGAGCATTGGCGATCGCGGCAAAAACTACAAGTGCTACAGCCGCTAGCCGCGGCACCCGCCTGCAGTTCTGGCGGTTGTGGCGGGGGTGCTTGTGGGTCTTGTGGGAGCCGCAAGCCAGCACCCCCAGCGACGCAGTACCGATGGCGAGATTCGTCCCCAGTACAGTAAACGTAATACCGCGAAAGCTAAACAAGAATCGCTGCTGCGCTCGTTAAGACAGCCAATCGGATAGCTCATGGAGAAACGTATTTCCGCAAATCGTCGGTTAGCCCCACCCCAATATCCACAGCAGGCGCAGCATACCCAGGCCGAGCAGTACCAAGACGATAGCGATGACGGCATAGCGGCGCATGGGGAGCCGACATTCTCCCGCCTCGATGCTCGCCTGCGTGCCCCATAATCCCCAAAAGGCGAGAAGTAACCATGCCAGCCCAAAGGCGAGGAAGATGCTGTTACTGCCGGCCAGACGGTGGAGCAAAGGAATTTGTACGTGCAGCAAGGCGGAAAACTTCCGCAAGAGAAAGTCGAATTTTGCGAGTACAAAGGCAAAGGCAATACTGCTCAGAGCCGCACGTATCCAAGAGAGAAAGGTGCGCTCGGCAGAAAAATGAACACGAGGATCGTCCATCTCCTTGGCGGATACGGAAGGGCCCTGGGCAACATAGCGGATATCCCGCCAAAACAGGGGGATCACGGCAAAGAG
>DDOU01000119.1:2271-2867 GCA_002341825.1 Candidatus Igneacidithiobacillus taiwanensis
AAGGCGACAATGGCGAATTTGATCAGGGAAAGATAACTGCGCTCCATGCTGAGGTAGAGCCGTGGCTCACGGATAGGCGGCAGTTTTTTGCGTAGCAGCATGGATGGATTCTCGCGTCTCCCCAACGGGAGACGCGAAGGCAAAGCGAATTACAGCTCTTTGGCGTGTTCCGCCAAGTAGGCAGCCACACCTGCGGGGTCGGCCTTCATACCTGCCTTACCTTTTTCCCACTGCGCCGGGCAAACCTCGCCGTGCTCTTCGAAGAACTGCAAGGCATCGACCATACGAATCATCTCGTCGATATTGCGGCCGAGGGGCAGGTCGTTGATTACCTGATGGCGCACCACACCGCTACGGTCGATGAGGAAGGAGCCACGCAAGGCAACCGATTCGTCTAAGAGCACGTCATAATCACGGGCGATTTGCTTGGTAAGATCGGCCACCATGGGGATCTGGATGTTGCCGATGCCGCCTTTGTTTTCGGGGGTATTCTTCCACGCCAAGTGGGTGAAGTGGGAATCGATGCTGCAAGCGATCACCTCAGTCTTGCGCGCGTGGAACTCGGCCAGCCGGTGGTTGAAGGCAATGATTTCCGA
>DDOU01000080.1:0-2888 GCA_002341825.1 Candidatus Igneacidithiobacillus taiwanensis
CCTGCGCGCCCGCGCCCACCACCTTAAGCCGGTGATTACCGTGGGCGCCCAGGGGGTAACGACGCCGCTGCTGGCGGAGTTGGATCGCGCCCTCTTCGACCATGAGCTGCTCAAGGTGCGCCTACCGGCTCTCGACAAGGAGGAGCGCGACAGCTGTGTGCAGGCACTGGCCCAGGGCTGCGCAGCGGAGGTTGTGGGCCGGGTTGGGCGCATCCTCATGCTCTACCGGCAGCGGCCGAGCAACGCCATTTTCGTTCCGATGATCAGCAAGCCATGACCTACACTCCCTATCATCCGCAAAGTCTGGAACCGGCCCTGCAGCAGCGCTGGGAAGCAGAAGGCCGTTTTCGTGCCCCGGCCTATCCCGACGGCGAGAAGTTCTATGCCCTGGCCATGTTCCCCTACCCTTCCGGGCAGCTGCACATGGGCCACGTGCGCAATTACAGCATTGTCGATGCCATTGCCCGCTACCAGCGCATGCGCGGCAAGACGGTGCTGCATCCCATGGGCTGGGATGCCTTTGGCCTGCCGGCGGAAAATGCCGCCCTCAAAAATGGCAGCGCGCCGGCGGCGTGGACCTTTTCCAACATCGAGCACATGCGCGGGCAGCTGCGACGCCTGGGGCTCTCCTACGATTGGTCGCGGGAAATCGCCACCTGTACCCCAGACTATTACCGCTGGGAACAGTGGCTGTTCCTAAAGCTCTACGAGCGCGGGCTGGTCTACCAAAAACTGAGCGCCGTGAATTGGGATCCGGTAGACCAAACCGTACTCGCCAACGAACAGGTGGTGGACGGCCGCGGCTGGCGCTCCGGTGCCCTGGTCGAGCGGCGCGAAATTCGGCAGTGGTTTTTGCGCATCAGTGCCTATGCCGACGAGCTATTGGCCGGGCTCGACTCCCTGCAAGGGCAGTGGCCGGAGCAGGTCTTGGCCATGCAGCGCAACTGGATCGGCCGCTCGGAAGGGGCGGAAATTCACTTTCCCCTGGCCGACGGCAGCGGGGTGATCAAGGTCTTCAGCACCCGCCCCGATACCCTTTTCGGTGCAACCTACCTGGCGGTGGCGCCGGAGCATCCGCTGGCGGAGCAAGCCGCTGCTGCCAATGCCCAAATAGCTGCCTTTCTCGCCCGCTGCAAGCAGGGCGCGGTATCCGAAGCCAGCCTGGAAACCCAAGAGAAGGAGGGCGTGTACCTGGGTATCGAGGTGCGCCATCCCCTCACCGGTGCCTTGCTACCGGTGTGGGCGGCAAATTTCGTGCTCATGGGCTACGGCGAGGGGGCGGTGATGAGCGTTCCCGCCCACGATCAGCGCGACTTTGAGTTTGCCCGCAAATACGGCCTGCCGCTACGAGTGGTCATCCGCGTTGATGATGCCGACCCCGGGGCCGACGAGTTGCAGGCGGCCATTACGGCGCCCGGCACTCTCATCCATTCTGCCGACTTTGATGGCCTGCCCAGTGCCGTCGCCAAGGTCGCCATAACCGAGGCCCTGGCCGCCAAGGGCTTGGGGCAGAAGACCATCAATTATCGGCTGCGCGATTGGGGTATTTCGCGGCAGCGGTACTGGGGCACGCCAATCCCGATGATCCATTGCCCCCATTGCGGGGTGGTGCCGGTGCCCGAGGCGGAGCTTCCCGTCGTCCTCCCTACCCACTACCAACTCCACGACCCGCGCTCGCCCCTGCGCGACGATCCCACTTTCCTCGAGGTCGCCTGCCCCAAGTGCGGGGCCGCCGCCCAGCGCGAAACCGATACCATGGATACCTTTGTGGAGAGTTCCTGGTATTACGCCCGCTTTGCCTGCCCCGATGCCGAGCAGATGCTCGACCAACGCGCTGCCGCTTGGTTGCCCGTAGATCAGTACGTGGGCGGGGTGGAACATGCCGTGCTGCATCTACTCTATGCCCGCTTTTTCAACCGGCTGCTGCGCGACGTGGGGCTACTACCCAAAGATGGCGCCCACGACGAGCCCTTCCGCCGCCTGCTCACCCAAGGCATGGTGCTAAAAGACGGCAGCAAGATGAGCAAATCCAAGGGCAATACCGTCGACCCGCAAGCCATCCTCGATCGCTACGGGGCCGATACGGCACGCCTTTTCATCCTCTTTGCTGCCCCGCCGGAGCAGTCCTTGGAGTGGTCGGATCAGGCCGTGGAGGGCGCCCATCGCTTTTTGCAGCGGATATGGCGAATGGTGCAGGAGTATTCCCTGCCCCTTACCCCCCTCCCCGTGCGCCTCGGCCCCGCCGCCCGCGAGCTGCGCCGAGCCGTGCACCAGTGCATCGAGCGGGTGAGCAGCAATATGGCGGAACGGCAGCATTTCAACGTTGCCATTGCCGCCTGCATGGAGCTCAGCAACCAGCTGGGGCGGGTGGAAGCCGCCCCCGGCGAGGATCTGCATGCGGTGCTGGGCGAGGGCTTGCAGGCCTTGCTCCTGCTCTTGAGCCCCTTCGCGCCGCACCTGACTGAGGCATTATGGGAGCGTATTGGCGATGGCCAAGCCCTGTTCACCCACCCCTGGCCCGAGGTCGATGCCGAGGCCCTACGCAGCGATACCGTAAGTCTGGTCATTCAGGTCAATGGCAAACTGCGGGAGCGCCTGGATTTTTCTGCCACCAGTAGCCCAGCGGAGCTGGAGCAGGCGGTGCTCACCCACCCCGACATGGCCCGCCACCTGAGCGGCAAGGAAGTCCGCAAGGTGATCGTGGTGCCCGGCCGTCTCATCAATATCGTGGTGGCCTGATGCAGCGCCGGCGCTTTCTGCTCCTTGCCGGCAGCCTAGCTCTGCTCGGCGGCTGCGGTTTTCATCTGCCCACGGGCAGCACCATTCCCCCGCGTTTGCAGGGGCTGCGCGTGGTCGCCAGCGGTCCTGCCGGCGGCGCCCTTGCCCAG
>DDOU01000080.1:2932-4406 GCA_002341825.1 Candidatus Igneacidithiobacillus taiwanensis
GTCTACATCAGCCAGCGGGCGGTGAGCATCAGCCCCAGTAGCGGCGTTGCCCTGGAGTTTCTCAATACCCTCCATGGCAGCGTGCGCGTGGCGCAAGAGCAAAAGACCTTGCTCCCCGCCGAGCCTTTGCTAGTGGAGCAGAGCTTTACCTACAACAGCGGCAACCCCTTGGCCACCACGGCGCAGCAGAACGAAAGCCAGCGCCAGCTCCTCGACGAGGCGGCACGCCGGGTGCTTGCCCGCGTCCTCCTCGCCCCCGCTCTGCGCTGATGCGCGTCAAGGCACGCGACTGGCCCAACGAACTCTCGCGCGGCAAGGCCCTGGTCTGCGCCCTTTTTTCCGACGCCCCCTTGCTCCTCGAAGAGGCGGCAGCGCAAATCCAGGAGCGCTGGCGCGGCGAGGGCTTTGTCCGCTTGCAGCGGCTACCGCAAGAAGATCCCTGGAAGACCCTGCGCGAGGAGCGCGACGCCCGCGATCTCTTTGCCGAGGAGCGGATTCTGCTGCTGCGGCTCCCGGACCTGCGCCTTGGCAAGGAGGCAGCAGCGGCCCTGGAGCGCTGGCTCGCCCAGCCTCCATCCGATGCCCGCCTCCTCCTCCTCGGCCCGCGTCCCGACAGCAATGCCCAAAAACTCAAGTGGTTTCAGACCCTCGATCGCGCGCCAACGGTGGCCTGCGTGCTCTTTTACCCGCCGGAGCTGGGCGACTGGCCGCGCTGGGTGGCGCAGCGGCTGCGCCAGGCCAAGGTACGGGCGGAGGCAGACGCCATCGCCCTCCTTGCCGAACGCAGTCTCGGTAATCTCAGCGCTGCCGACCAGGCCATCCGCCGCTGGGCGGAGCTCTACCCCGGGCGGGAGCTGCGCGCCGAAGACCTCCCGGACTTACTCGGCGATAGCAGCCAGTTTTCCATTTTCGACCTCAGCGATACCGCCTTGCAGGGAGAGGCGGCGGCCACCCTGCGCAGCCTCGAACGCTTACGCAGTGCCGAGGCAGAACCGGTGCTCATCCTCTGGGCCCTGCACCGGGAGCTGCGCCTGCTGCTGCAACTGCAAGACGGCAATGCCCAGGAAATCCTGCGCCGGGAGCGCCTCTTTCCGCCGCGCAGCGACCGCCTGCTTGCCGCCGCCCGACGATTGCCGCGCCCACGCCTACTGCAGGCCCTCGGGCTATGTCAGGAGATCGACGCCCGCATCAAGGGGCAAGACCCGCGCCCCCTCTGGCCAGCCTTGGCCGACCTCGCCCTCGTTTTTTGCCAGAGCGCCAAAGTCCCGGCACAATAAGGGCTTACCCAAGCGAAAGCATCGCGGCGCCCATACCGTGGGCAGCGCCATGCCCTTGCCCAGGAGCGATAATGTCTAGCGAACTCGAAGACTTGATGCAGGATACCGGCAAGCGCGCCCGCCAAGCCCAGCGCCGCGCCTTGGGCCTCGAAGCCGGCCGCAAGAATGAGGCTCTGCAGCACATGGCCGCCTTTCTG
>DDOU01000003.1:0-560 GCA_002341825.1 Candidatus Igneacidithiobacillus taiwanensis
TGCCATCATCTGCGGCTGCGCTGGGTACGGGGTACCCTGGGGAGCGGGGCGGTAGCCTCCCATGGGTCCATAGCCCCCGGGTTGCGGGCCGCTACTGCCGGCGCTCAGCTCCTCGGGCGATACCGGATAGGGGCCGGGGGGCGGCGGCACATAGGCGATGGGTTCCGCGCGCGGAGCCATCGCCGAGTTTGCAGCGCCGTTCCACGCTGGCGCCGCGCCATAGCCCTGTGGGCCAGAATTGGCGGGCATCATATTGTTTTGGGGAGCAGGCATTGTTGCCGTCCCGGCATCGCCTTGCCAAGGGATCATTCCCGCGCTGGCGCCGCCCGCAAAATTGGCATCCTCTCCGGCATAGGGTGCCGCGATGGCGCTGCTGGCGATGAGGAGACCGGCGAGCACTAACAGGGCTCGAAGACGCTGGGGCGAAGATGTGGAATACATAGATTCTCCTCGATGCGGTTACTTGGTAAACAGGCGCGTGAGAAAACGGCGCCAAGCGGCGACAAAAGCCCGGAGATCCTCCCAAAGGCTCTGCCAGATCAATGACAACAGTGCAAAAC
>DDOU01000003.1:597-4160 GCA_002341825.1 Candidatus Igneacidithiobacillus taiwanensis
ATGCGTGAGCGGCATCTCGCCGGGGTTGACGACGATCCAGGTGCGATCACTCATGGGGAAGGGCGGTCGGCCGGCAACCGTACCGTCGCCCAAATCGATACTGGCAGGGCAAAAAGCGCGGCGACCGCTCACGCAACCCATGGGAATGACGAGCAAGGTAAGGATCGTCGACACCATCACGCCAAAGAGGAGCGAGATACCCATACCGCGGAAGATGGGCGAGGTGATGATCTCCGCCGAGCCCAGCATCAGCGCCAAGGCGGTGATGACGATGGGACGGGTGCGGGTGGCGCAGGCCTCGATCAGCGCATCGAGGACGGGGTACCCCTCAGCAACCCGCTGCTGGGAGTAATCGACTAGCAAAATCGAATTGCGCACGATAATGCCGGCAAGAGCGATAAAACCAATCATCGATGTGGCGGTAAAACTGGCGCCAAAGAGCCAATGGCCCGGCAAAATCCCGATCAAGGTCAAAGGGATAGGCACCATGATGATGGCAGGAATGACAAAGTTGCCAAATTCCCAAACCACCAGCATGTAAATCAGCACCAGGGCCACCAAGAAAGCCGCACCCATGTCGCGGAAGGTACGATAGGTCACCGTCCAGGCGCCGCCCCATTTGATGGCGGCAATGTCCCCACTCGGCTGGCTGATCCAATTGATCTCCAAGGCCTTGCCGGTAGGAGCCAAGTAGTGGCCGAGGGCAGACTCGACTTCCAACATGCCGTACAAGGGTGCGTCCAAGCGCCCCTGGGTATCTGCCATCACATACTGCACCGGACGCAGGTCTTGCTGGTAAACCGGTGCTTCTGCCGGTACTCGCGCAAAGTTACCGAGACTATAGAGCGGCACGACCCCATATTGCGGTGAGGGAATGGGCAGATTGGCAAGGTTCTGCACATTGCTGCGCAGATACAAGGGGGCCTGCAGATAGATGGGCACCGCTAGGGTCTGCCCGTAGGGATGAAAATTGCCGAGCTCGTGGCCGCCCATGACCAGGGACAGGGTATCGTTGACCGTGGCATTGCTGATTCCCGCCATGCCGGCACGGGTGGCATCCACATGAAAAGCGAGCAGATTATGGGGCGCCATCAGGGTGTTGTTGACGTCCGTCAGGTTCTTACTCTGTTCGAAGACCGTGGTCAGATGTTCGGCCACCGCGTCGCGGATTGCGGCTGAAGGCCCGTAGACTTCGGCTACAACTGGCGCCAAAACCGGTGGTCCCGGCGGCGTTTGCACGACCTGGATGCGTGCCCCCCAGCTCTGTGCTACCGCCTCGATACGCTGCCGCGCTTCCCTGGCCAAGGCTGAACTTGAGGCGGAGCGGTCGGCGCTGTCTACCAATTGCACATGGATCATCGCCTGCCAAGGCTGATTGCGCAAATAATAATGACGAACCATACCGTTGAAATCGTAGGGCTCCGGTGTGCCAACGTAGCTCTGCAGGGCGACGACATCGCGCATCCCCTGCAGGCGTTCCTGTATGGCGTAGGTGGCGTTGGCGGTGTCGGGCAGGGCGGTGCCCGCTGGCATGTTCACTACCACATTGAAGTCGTTGGAATTCCCGTGGGGCAGCATGGTGAACGGTACCCACTCCACCAAGAATAAGGCCAAACTGCCGAAAAACGCGACGACAATGCTCGCCAGAAACAGGCGCCCATACAATTTGCGCCGCACGAGCGGAATGAGGGTTTGGGCGAAGAATTTACGCAACCAAGCCGCCTGCTTTGCCTCGCGATGGTGCATTTTTTCCAGCACCCGCAGATTCGGCTTGAAACGCAAAATCAGCCACGGCGCCAACGCAAAGGCAATGAGCAGAGAAGACAGCATGGCCACGGAGCCAAGCACCGGGATCGGCGCCATGTATGGTCCCATCATCCCGCCTACAAAGCCCATGGGCAGTAGCGCCGCAATCACCGTAAAAGTAGCCAGGGTGGTAGGGTTGCCCACCTCGCGCACGGCATCGATGAGGATCTCCGTCGAGGTGTTGTTCTCCTGCAGCCAACGGCGATAGACGTTTTCGACGATGACGATGGAATCGTCCACCAAGATACCGATGGAAAAGATCAGTCCGAACAAACTCACACGATTGATGGTGATACCTACGATCCACGCGGCAAACACCGTGATCAGCAAAATCAACGGAATAGTGATAACGACGACGGCGGCAGCGCGCCAGCCCAAGGTGAGAAAAATTAATACCGTGACTGCCGCCGTAGCTACAAAGAGCTTGAACAACAAAGAGTTGACCTTGTCATTGGCAGTTTTACCGTCGTTGCGGGTGATGCTGACATGGACATTCTCCGGGATGACGGACCCCTCGAGAGAATGCACCCGCGCAATCAATGCCTCGCCAACGCTCACCGCGTTGCTACCGGCCGTCTTCGCCAGGGCGATGGTCACTGCCGGTGCATTGTTGACCCGCTCTCCATCCTTGCTTGCCGCGCCGCTGCTGTAGGTGACCAGACTATGGGGGGTGGCGGGTCCGTACTGGACACTTGCTACTTGCGAGAGATAGACCGGTGCGCCATGAAAAACGCCCACCACCAAGTTTTCCACTTGCTGAGGGCTGCGCAAAAAGCCGCCACTGAGCACCGCCAAATGGGTATTGTTGCCCTCGGCGCTGCCGCTTTGTAGTTCCTGATTGGCAGAGCGCACCACCTCGGCAACGGCCTGTGGCGGCAGGTCGTAGGCCGCCAAGCGGCTCGGCTGCACGTCGATATTCAGGGCATCCGTGGCGCCATGCACAATAAAGCTCTCGCCGGTGTCTGGAACCTCTTTCAAGCGCTTCAATACGCTTTGCGCGATCTCATCGAGCGTGCCAGGCCCCACGCTCTCCGACCACAGGGTAAAGGTCATGAAAGGAACGCTATTGATGCCCTTGGCCCGCACCAAGGGTTTGCCCGCCCCGGCAGGGATTCGATCCATATTGGCGGCAAGCTTGTTGTACACCGCCACCAGAGCTGGGGCCATATGCTCACCAACCGTGAATCGCACGGTAACCATGGCCTCACCTTGATTGGAGACCGAGTACACATGCCGCACCCCCGGCAGCTCGCTCATCAACTGCTGCAAGGGGTCGGCGACCATGCGTGCTACTTCCGCTGGCGAGTGCCCAGGATATGGCACAAAGATGTCAACCATGGGCACGGAAATCTGCGGATTCGAGGCCCGTGGCGTAGAAATGAGGCCGAGAATGCCCGCCGCCAATAGCACGAGCAGCAAAAGCGGAGCCAGCGGCGAGTTGATGAAAATGCGCGCGATGCTCCCCGCCAAACCGAGATTTTTCTTCTCTGGAGCCTGCGGAGAATGGCTGCCGTTACAGGCGTTCATGCAGCCGCTCCTGCCGTGGTTTGCAGACGATAGCCGGAACCAATCCCGGCGGGTGGATCATTGACAATGATGTCGCCTGGCCGCAAGCCCGACAAGACCTGTACCATGCCGTTACCCAAGGGTTCGCCCAGGCGCAAAACGCGCAGTTGCGTAATGCCCTGCACGTCCACGAGTACCGAAGGCAGACTGCGTCCGGGGAGGAGGGCCGATTGTGGAATCGCAACGCCGAG